>JAJDBZ010000374.1 GCA_029261095.1 Candidatus Omnitrophota bacterium
TCCAGAACTTGCGCTCCCTCGGCTCCAAGGGCCGCGATCCCGCGAAATCCATTTGGAAGAGCGGCAGCCCCCGCGGCGTTGGTTCCCACATAGTTCCCTTGAATCACATGGGGTCCCCGTTCGATGAGTATCCCGCTGTCGGTGTTTCCGGAGACCACGTTCCGTGCCCCCGCTTCTGGACCACCGACAGTTGTTCGTCCGCCGAAGAAACCGCCGAGTTCGATGCCCGGGCCCATGTTGGGGATCGCGGACATCCCACTCGCATCCACTCCAATATAGTTCCCGCTGACAACATTGTTGTTGGAGCTGGCGCCTTGAAGCATGGCCGCTACCTCTGGACTCACGCCGTCATCGGGTTTGAAGAAACGATTGTCCGAGACTGCGACACCAAAGTTTTGGTTCCCGGAGATCAAGTTGCCCGAGCCCTGTGTCGCTCCCCCAATCAAGTTGTCGTTACCGATGAATACTCTGATTCCCCCTCCGTTTGGGATGGAATCATCGCCAGCCATGTTGACCCCGATTTTGTTTCCTTGGATGACATTACCGATTGAGGAAACCACTGTGGTGGTTGTATCGCTTTGGAAGCCCGCGATGGATACTCCCGAAGAATCGTTACCTGAGATCAAGTTCCCTTCGCCTGGGTTCGGTCCGCCGATTCGATTTCGGTCGCCTTGAATGATAGCGATTCCGTTCCGAGTATTGGGGATCGCCATCGTCCCGGTAGGGTCGGCTCCGATGATATTCCCCTGGATCGTGTTGCCGTCGACCAGGAATAATTCGATCCCTTCGCCGCCGTTCCCCGAGATGACATTCCCTTCCCCTTCTCCGGGCCCGCCGATCAGGTTATCGGTTGCGCCGCTGGCGAGTTGGATTCCTGTGATTGCCCGATTGCCCCCGGAAGAGAACGCCTCCCCCTGAATGTTGACCCCAATATAATTTCCCTGAACTACGGTTCCGGTCGCTCCTCGGATCTCGATATTGGAGAGTCCGTTGGCTACTATAACATTGCGTGCACCGGGTTGAGGACCGCCAATCGTGTTGTTGGAACCGCCGACGAAGATGCCACCGTTGGTGTCGAGGCTATTGGTTCCAGTCGGATCGGTTCCAATCAAGTTTCCAAGAACATGGTTTCCAGTCGCATCATCGGAGATATCGATCGATGTTGTGAAACCCCCAAGTACGTTTCTCGCCAACTCTTCGGTTCCTCCGATGATTGTGCCGGAGACACCCCTTCGAATATCGATTCCAAAACCGTTTTCGAGTATGTCAGTCCCGGTTCTATCGGAACCAAGAAAGTTTCCGGATACTCGGTTGTTATTGGAGTCGAGCATAATGGCGGTCCCATCGTTGCCAGTAATCAGGTTCCTCGCCCCGGCCTCAAATCCGCCGATCAGGTTGTTGGTTGCCCCTTCTTCTATGACGACGCCGTCCTCTTGAATATCGGCGGTCAAGAGACCCGTACCATCCGCATCGGGTCCGATGAAGTTACCCGCGATTACATTGTTGGTGGAAGCCGCGCCGGAAATGAGAACCAGCGTCTCCCGAAATCCAGCGATGAGGTTGCGGTCCTCGGGCAGAGGTCCCCCGATTCGGTTGTCGGGCGACCCAAGAATCTCGATGCCACGTTCGCCGCGGATGGGAAACTGACTAATGATGGGGATCACCCCATCGCTGCTGGCTCCAATAAAATTTCCCGCGACGATGTTTTCACCCGGCCCCTCGATGATGATTCCCGAAGGCTGGAAACCTTGAATGACGAGACCACGAATGGTGGTTCCCCCTGAAAGGATCTTGAAAGCTCGCTCGCTAAAACCGAATGTGCTCAGGATCACCTGGTAGTTCGTGTTGATTGCTTGATCCATGGGGGCGGTGTTCGGCTGCGAACCTGGCTGCGTGAATCCATCGATGATCACCGGGTCGGTAATGTCGGGCAGCAGCATGGTCGACCCATCGCGCATGATGACATGGGGGCCATCGCCCGCGATAGCGAAATGGATTTCATCGGGGGTATTCGCATCAATGTTGGGGGTATCGTTCGCGGCCTGGATCGCTTCGCAGAGGGTGCAGTGGGAGGCGTCGCAAACCGAATCGCAGGCGTCCTGGGTGGAGTTGACCGTGAATGTGGCGGCAATCGAACATTCACACGCGATACAGAGGGTAAGGACCAAGAGTATTCCATGTAGTCGTGACATCGAAATCATCTCCTTCTAATCCGGTTGTCATCTGAGAACGAAAGGAAGGGGGGCTGACTCCTGCCTCGAACTCATTTTTTACTCCGATCATTGAGAACAGTCCAATCTATACCAACTCAGTGAAAACTTCATGAGATCGTCGCCATCAGTCCTCGAATCTCCGGTAATGTCATGCCGATTGGTTCCTTTGTCGGTCCGTACGCGTAAAGTTCCGATCCATTGGGGCCAAATGCGCTGAAAAACAGCTGCCCTCCGAAGGGGGTAAACTCGCTCGGGTTCGAGCTCATCGTGCCGGGGTTGATATCCACTTCGGCCACCTCACCAAAAGTTTTGGACTCAGATACCAACGGGAAACCCGGCTGGGCGAGGGTCGTCATCAACATTGCGTACATCAGGATGAAGTATTTCAAATAACTTCTCCTTCCTATTCTTCGAACGACTTTATTGCTCCGAAACGCAATCTGGCGCGAACCAACTGAGGCTGAACTCAAACAGATCGTCATGCGTCAGCAAATTATCCTCGGTCAGATCGAGCGAAACATCGCCTAACCGAGAGCCCTCCAACAATCGGAGCAGGTCGGCGCCATCGATTTTCTGGTTCATCGCAAAATCCGGGTAGGGTTGCGGGCAAGGACCTGCGAGGCTTCCCGTGATGGTCAGGATCTCAGTGATGTGTATTGTGGTCGTAAATACTGAAACATCGACGACAACCACGGTTCCCTGCAAAACAATGAGGAGACAGGGATCACCGGCCAGATCGCCAATGACGATCACATCACCGATTTCGAAAACAAAAACATTCGTGACGGTCTCGATTATTGCACCGGCGAGAATCTGATTGGCCGACAACTCAATCGATTTCGGGTCCACTCCTGCCCCAACGAGCGTATCCGTAATAATATCCAGATCGGAAAGATCGACCCCCTCGAGCGCTTGCGAATCCAATCCAGGAATGTCGATCACGATTTCATGACCGATTTCCTCGATGCGGACTTGGCTCCCTACAAAAGATTTCACAAGACTTCCATCACGAGGACCAGAGATAAAGACCGAAAAATCCTCCACTTCTCCATCGATCGCCTCGCCATCGAAACTAAGTCCTTCTTGGGTACTCACCCGCAGGCGCGCATAAGTTATACCATTGAAAGATTGATCCGGGACATTGAAGGAAATCTCGTGAATCCCGTCGGAAAGGGTTTCCGTTCCGCCCGAGATCCGCTCACCCGCGTCTTCGAAGTCGCCATCGCCGTTGAAATCGATCCAGAAATAGAACCGGGCCGATCCACCACCATCCTGTATCTCGAATCGATTAGTAAACGAACGTCCAGCCACGAGCTGGCCGATCAACCTCCCCTCAAAGTAAAGATCAAGCGACCTCTCCTCGGATCCAAAAAGGTGGCCGCTTTCGCCCCCGCTCGTCGTCCTGTTGTCTCCATTCCCATCAAGCGGCATTTGAGCGTCGAGTTCGTGATCGCGAACTCGACCAAGAGTCGGACCCACGGCGCGATGTCTTGGACCATTGGAAGCGAGCGTGGTGCGGTAACTATCCGGAGCGTCACCAAAATCGAAGAACTGTTCATCCGGGGGAAAGATCGTGATCGGGAAATCTTCGACTTGCCCATCCGGAGCTGGCCCCGCAGGAGCGAGCCCGGATTGCGTGCTGACTCGTAATCGAGCGAAGGTGACACCCAAAGAAGCATCAGTGGGAACCCGAAGAGGAAACCGAAAGAGGACGGACTCTAGTGAGGTTAGTTGCCCATCGTCAACAACTTGGTCTTCCAAATCGTCAAAATCGCCGTCGCGGTTAAAATCGATCCAGAGATTGATAAAGGCCGGGTTGGAAACGCTCCTGATTGGGATGTCCGCTATAAACGCTTCGCCTTGACGAAGTAGGAGGAAATCGAAAGCGCCCTCATCGTCACCCATTAGCTCGGTATCGTCCCCATCCAGGTCATCTCCATCGGCGTTGGCGCTGGGTTGACCATCGGGGTCTGGATCGGGAGTCCTGGCCAAAATTATTCCATCGTCTACAACCCGGTGCCGCGCTCCGTTATTCGCGAGTAGGGTCGGGTAGTTTCGCAGTACCCCATCGACCACGATCCCGTCGGGCGCATCGCCGAAATCGAACTCTTGGGGGCCCGCGATGGCGCCGTTCGGAAGGAGGAGTCCCAATGAAAGAGCCGTTATGGTTTCAAACCTTATCCATCTTTTCTTCCACCAACTTTCCTTCATCGATCCCTCCTTCCAAGGTATCACTACCTTCCGGTCATCACATACCAACACTGGCTAAACCGGAAGACATCGTCTTCGTCGAGCATTCCATCCTGGGTCAGGTCGAACACGAGGTCTCCGTTATCGATCCCCGTCAAGAGTTGCAGCAGGTCTCTGGAATCGACCACTTGGTTACCATCGAAGTCCAGATGGTCGCACTCGATCATGGGACCCGGAGTGGGAGTCGGGGTCGGTTCCTGGCCTTCGGTGACTTCCAGGCATTGAGAGAACTCCGAGGTGTCCCCGAAAGTCGATGGATCCAACATGACAGTAGCTGTGGAGGTGATGAATTCGCCGGTGGACACCGTCTGGGATAGGACTGAATTGATTACGGCCATCCCGGCGCCGTCGGTGGTGACTGTGTCGGCGCCCAGGAATCGTTCTCCCTCGCCATTGCCGGAAATATCGCAAGCCGAGTTAGCGAAGAATTCGATGCGGAACATTGTGGTTGGAAGACTGGAAAGGGTTCCATTGAAAGTGGTGTCGTTGGGTGTCGAGGAAAGACTGGTCAATACAGGGAAATTTTGGAGGTTGTTGGGGCCCTCATCCGAGTCCGGCGCATTGTCATTTGGAGAGACCCCCTCTCCAAGGTCGATTCCCAGAGCGGCGTTGGAAAAGATGGAGTTCCCCAAGACAGCGTTCCCGATGCTCGTGGCGTCATCGATGTGGACTCCCGCATTGGTCTGATTATGCGCGATGACATTTCCATCTCCAGGAGTGATTCCACCGATGAGGTTATTCGAGGCGCCATCTCCGATAAAAATTCCCTCGCACATGTTCCCGAGGTTGGTGGCTCCCACCCTATCGGTTCCAATATAATTCGATTGAACCACATTTCCCGTGGCGCTGGCTCCGGTGATCTGGATTCCATCGGATAGGGTGTTGATTCCGCCCACCAAAATATTTCCGATGATCCGGTTGTTCCAAGCCTCGCAAACATCGATGCAGTCGCCGTCTTCTTCATTTTCGCCATGACCCAGCGGTTGCGACCCATCGACTGTCACACCAAACCAATTCCCCTGAACCGTGTTATCGTGCGCCAATTCCAAATCGAGGCCATCGTCGCCGTTCGCCGCGATCAGGTTACGGCTGTTGGGATCGGTCCCTCCCACCGTGTTGTTCGAGGGGCCGTCGCAAATGTCGACCCCGTCATCTGAGTTCCCATAATCGAGAGTCCCCGTGATGTCCGTTCCGATAAGATTTCCTTGGATGAGATTCTCGGTTGAGGAGGCGCCCTCGATGAAGATTCCGTTGGACCGATTCTCGGAAATCAGGTTGCGTTTATCGGGAGTCAGACCCCCAATGATATTTTTTGAAGCATTCAGAACGTAAACCCCGTCCTCGGAATGCCCCGCATCAACTGTCCCGGAGGAATCGAGACCAATGAAATTGCCTTCAATCCGGACATCCGTACAGCCCTCGAGAATGAGGCCATAGTTTTGGTCGCCGATCGCCAACCCTCGGATGAGACTCCCGGAGGCGCCGCGAAACAAACGCAGACCTTCGAAGATGAATTGAGTCGCGGCCCCGTCCAGATGGATCTTGATGACTGTGTTTAATCCCTCGCCCACTGGGTTGGTGTTGGGAAGCGCATCATCCGAGGGATCGCCTGGAGTCCCTTCTCCTTGTGTGAAGCCGTCAATGATGACCGGATCGAGCACTGTCGGAAGGGCGGAGAGCACCGGTATCTTGTGGGGTCCCGCACCGGGGATATTAAACGTGATGGTGTCCATCCCTGGTATGGCGTTCGCGCACTTGACTGCTTCTCGAAAAGAACCGGGACCGGAATCCTCGGCGTTGGTGACAATCAATTCGCATTCCCCAAACGCGATCGATGAGGAGAACTCGGAGGTATCGTTCGCGGGACCGCTTCCCCGGTCGGTGATATCGGTGGCGGTCGCGGTGATGAACTGAAGATCTTGTGAAAGGAGTTGAAGGTCGACCGAGAAAATGGCGTTTCCAACCGCGTCCGTGGACACCTCCTCGGAGCCGAGGTAGGTTTTCCCCTCGCCGAAGTTCGAATCGTCTGCCTCTTCGTTGGTGAAAAACTCCAGTCGATAGTTCGAGTTCGGGAAGCTATTCAGTGTCCCGGTCACAGTGATGGAATTCCCGTTGGATGCCACGCCGGTCAACACCGGGAAGTTCTGGAAGTTGTTCGCGCCGGTGTCGGCATCGCCTTCATCCTGAGGAAAGTTCACCACCGAGAAAGTATCGGCTAATCCCTTGCCGGCGCTTCCCTTAAGATCGATTCCAAGGCTCGAGTTGGAGAAAATCGAGTTCATGGTGACCAGGTTGCCAGAAGTTCGCAGACCGATGTCTTCTTCGATCACCACACCCGCGTCGTCATTGAATGCGATAATGTTTTTGGAAACGATATTACCGGTCGCGTTCTCAATGCTGACACCGCCGTGGTCATTGGGTACGGGTTGGGTTCCGGTGACATCGGCTCCGATGATGTTGTTCTGGATCACATTGCTGGTCGCGATCTCACCCGCGTTGGCGAACGAACGGGAGGAAACAGTGGTTCCGAAGAAAGTATTCCCGGAAATGACATTACCCGCCTGTGGGGATGCGCCGCCGATCGTGTTGGCGGAAGCGTGATCGATACCCACACCGGTATCTCGATTTTCGAGCCTCCGCGCGCCGGTCCGATCGGTGCCGATGAAATTGCCTTGGACCTGGTTCCCGGTGGCCATCGGACCGAAGGCAAAATCTCCCAAACCGATCCCGTTCCCTCCCAACCGGGTGTTCCCTGAAATGAGATTCTTAGCGGCGGGTGCGGTTCCTCCAATGGTGTTGTTCGGAGAAATGACAAAAACCCCGGATCGGTCTGTGATCACGGCTCCTCCGCTGGGTGGCTGAAAGAGTGCCAGTCCGGAAATGTCGGGCCCGAGAAAACATCCCTCGACCAAGTTCCCGCCAGCATCGGCCAGCCGGATGGGTGGACCATCCACACGGTTGATGGCGAGCCCCTTGATGATGCAGCCGCCCGCTGTTGGGTTTAACATCCCTTCGAAATTTCGGCCGGCGTTGTTTCCATTCAGTTCGATTCTTAGAATCGTGGTGAGGCCCTGACCCACGCCGTTGATGTTCACCGAGGCACCGTTTTGGGAATACGCGTCGATCACGACGGGGTCGGTGATCTCGGGCAAGGTCTTATCAGGTGCAATCGAGTACCAGCTATTCGGCCAGTCGGGATCAATGCCTGAAATCGACCCGTCATCGATCGCGGTGGTGATTCCAATGGTCTGGGTCACCGAATCGGGGATGCCGTCATCCAGATAATATAAATGGTTGGGATCTTCGGCGGGGATGTCGAAGAGGATTTCGTCCGGAGTGCTTCCGTTCGCATTGGCGATGGCATTGGCTTGCTGGATGGCCGCGCAAAGGGTGCACTCCGGTTCGCCTCCGACCATGTTACCAGTGTCGCAAACGCCATCGGCGGTGTTGATATCGGGATCGTCCCCGGTGCTGTTGACTGTAAAAACATTTTTAACCGTTTCGCCGCCGACCAAGACATTGGCGGAGAACTCGGAGGTGTTGCCATTCGAATCGGTGACTGTGGCGACGATTCGGTCACCGGGATTGACCGTGCTTGCGGGGGTGATCGAGGCGACTTTTTCGCCGGCGCCATCCGCGTACATGTCGAAGCCGATGTAAGTGAGTCCCTCTTCCCCATCGATGTCCGCGATAAAAAATTCAGTCGTCAATGGGTACGCGGCGTTGGTGTTCAGAGCATCGACCGAGTAGGTGAAATCTAGTGTGCCGTTGAGGCTGACATTGGAAATCACCGGGAAGTTTTGGTGGTTGTTCGGACCCGTGTCGGGATCGCCTGGGTCATTGGCGGTGACTCCATCGCCGAACGCGTTGGGGGCCAAGACGGTAGCGAGATCGATTCCAAGAAAAGCGTTGGAGTAAGTCGAGTTTTGGCTCGTTCGGTTGTTGACACTGTTGCCGGCGATGAGGATCCCATCGCGCTCGTTGAAAGCGGCGGTGTTGGAATCGATCAGGTTGTCGGAGGAATCGACCAGGAGCACTCCACTGAAGCCGTTCCCGAGATCGATGTCCCCGGCCGGATCGGTCCCCAAAGTGTTTCCCTGGATGGCGCAATTTGTCGTTTGATCGAGCGTGATCCCTCCCTGGCCGTTGCCGGAGCAAAGGTTTCCGGAACTGTTATTCAAACCGCCGATCGTGTTTCCGGTATCCTGAACACAAACGATGCCATGGAAAGCGTTCCCGATGTCCTGTGTTCCGGTGATGTCCGTGCCGATGTAATTGCCTCGTACGAAATTGCCCGTACACATAGGGCCAAAAAGAAGGATACCGTGAAAACCGTTCCCTGATAAGAAATTTCGAGCAATTGGATTTCCGCCTCCGATGACGTTGTTCGGGGAATTCACCACTGCGACACCTTCTTGGAAATTTCCGAGAGTCGCCACCCCCGTGCGGTTGAGGCCGATAAAGTTCCTTCGTATGAAATTGCTTCCCGAACCTCCGTTAATGACCACTCCAGCTTTTGAGTTCCCGGAGATAATGTTCCTTGTCTCCGAAGATAGACCTCCCACTGTGTTGCTTGCGCCGGTGATTTGGATACCGTGACGGTTCAAGGAACTAGTGAGGCCATCGACACCTGATCCGATGATATTTCCTTCAATCCGATTGTTGTTGGAGGCGATAAAGATGCCGTTGCTTGGCGCCTGATCGGTTCCTCGGAACTCCTGGATGGCCAGGCCGCGGATGGTGCTGCCGTCACTCCCCGCATCGAGGAACAATCCGTTATTGTTTGACCCGGCATCCGGACCATAGAGTTCGATGCGAAGGGTGCCGTTGAAGGCCTCACCGACCTCCCCTGTTGCCATCGAAGAGTTCGGTTGGGAGTAGCCATCAATGAAGATCGGATCGGTGATGGCGGGAAGGGGAGACATGGGTCGGATTCGATACCAGCTGAGGGGATAGAGTTGGTCGGGGTTGTCGAGATTGGCGTCATCCGACTCGGTGGTCACGGTCACATTGTTATCTCCGGGTAAACCGTTTTGTCCATCTTCCCGGTAATAGACATGACGGCCATCGGTGGGTGGGATATTGAACTCAATGGTGTCGGGGACTGCGACCGTGGCATTGGCGTCCATGATCGCCTGACGGAGAGAGCCGGCACCCGAATCGGCGGTGGTGGTGACCGTGAAGGTGGCGGCCTCGATGGCTCCCGTGAAAAAAAGCATCGCCATCAACCAGAGGGCGGTCGAATTTATTATCGCGCATGTGCTAAAGTTTTGCATCTTGGTTCTCCTCAACAAGTCCTAGATTCTCTTCCGTCATCTGCCACAATCCGGCGCGTACCAACTCAGACTAAATTCAAAAACATCCTTCGAGTCGATCATTCCGTCACCGGTCAGATCGAAGGCGTTCCCGTTACCACGAAGTGTCGAGATCAACGAGATCGCGTCGTTGCCGTCAATGCGGCCATCGATGAGGAAGTCGGGATAGGGTTGCGGGCAGGATGTCACTGTAGGCGGGGTCAAAACGTAAACCTCTCTGCCGTTGGGTCCGGTCGCGCGGAAATAGAGTCGATTTCCCGCCGTAGTGAAGGAACTGGGATTGGAGTCCGCGGGTCCGGGATTGATGTCCTCGATCTCCTGAAGCCCTGTCGAGGGATCGAATCCAAACAGTTCCAAGCCGTTAGACCCGATTCCGGGAAAAAACAATCGGTTGTTGAATTCAATCAATTCGAAGCTGAAAGAATCCAAGGTCACTTGAGGTCCCGGATGGATTCGGTCGAGTTGTCGTACCCCGTTTTCCACATCGAATACATAGATCTCTTTCCCCTCGGGACCCGTTGCTGGAAAATAGAGTTGTTGATTGAACTCAAGGAAACCCTGAAAAAAGAGGTCGATGGAATCGTCAGGGCCGGGGTTTATGTCTTCAACTTCATAAACCCCGCGCTCGGGATCGTAGGCAAAGAGTTCTCGACCATTTGCGCCGGTAGCGACAAAGACGAGCTGTTCCCCGAAAGGGGTCAGGGAGAGGAGGTTGGAACTTTCCGGTCCGGGATTGATATCTTCCACCTCGGTTACTCCCGCGATGGGGTCGTACGCGAACAACTCCGAGCCGTTTGCCCCCACGGCCGAGAAGAAGAGTTTACCGTCAAATGCCGCAAGAGCCCCTGGGCTTGAGTCGGCAGGACCGGGGTTGATATCCGTCACCCTGCTGGCGCCAAGAGGAGGATCGTAAACATAGACCTCGCTGCCGTTCGGACCGGAGGCTCTGAAATAGAGGCGATTGTCGAACTCAGTGAAGAGGATTGGATTGGAATCTCCGGGGCCCGAATTGATATCGATTTCGGTGAGACCGGAATCGGGACCATAGAAATAGAGTTCCTTGCCAGTGGGCCCCTCGGCGCCGAAAACCAAGCGGTCCTCGAATTGGGAAAACCCGGTGAATGTGAAAACAATCTCGTCGAATGCGCCCGCTGGACCGGGATTGATGGTGACTTCGCTCACACCTTCCGCCGGATCAAATACGTGTAACTCCTGACCGTTCGGCCCATGCGCGAGAAAGGCCAGTTCGTTTTGGATGGGAGTGAATCCAAAAGGGTCCGAACCGTTGGGTCCCGATAGGATATCCTCGACCTCCATCGCGCCCACGCCTGGTTCATATGCGTATAACTCTTTTCCATTGGGACCGATTGCTCCAAAAAAGACGCGTCCTTCGAATTTCTCAAAGTCAATGAAAGAGAAAATACCCTCCGCGGAGGAGAGTGGCCCGGGATTAATATCCAAATCAGTCAAACCGGTCTCTAGATCGTAAACGAAAACCTCGTCGCCATTCGGCCCGGTGGCGCGGAAATAGAGGCGTCCGCCGAGCCCAGTCAAACTGCCGGGGCTGGAACCTTCCCCTCCAGAGTTGATATCGTCCAATTCCGTGACTTCGCCAAACAATGAAGTCGGACCCGCGTTCACGGGGAACAAGCAGGCGATAGCGAGAAACAGTGTGGCCAGACACTTCATCATCAGTCCATTCCGTCCGCCTTCACAGATCTCTTCGGCGCCCCGCAATCCGGGCGTAGCCAGCTGAAGTTAAACTCAGCCAGATCTCTTTTGTTCGTCATCGAATCTTCGGTCAGATCGTAGAGTATATCTCCATCCCGCACTCCTTGAATCATCAAGAGGAGATCGATGGCATCCACAAATTGGTCCTCGTTGAAGTCGGGATAGGGTTGGGGGCAGGGAGAACCACCCTCGCCGATGACAGTAATTCCCGCGGAGAATTCCGAGGTTTCCAAGAGTACGAAAGGTGTTTGTGGGTCTCGGTCGAGATCGTATAAGAGGGTGGCTGTGGAGGTGATGTAACGCCCGGCGGAAACAGGCTCGGGCAAAGTGAAATTGAATGGAGTGTTCCCGTTTGTGTCGGTGGTGACATTCAGTGTTGCCTCTCCCGCAAACTGTGCCAAAAATAGGAGGGGAGGGGAGAGTATCCAAAGAACGTTGATATTTGTGGGATTCATCGAAGCCTCTCTTGGACCGTAAGGTTCGACCGAGACAGATTTCCTGACGGATCGAGGAATCAGCGCGGTCTACCCGCAATCTTCGAATCCCGTTAACCCTTACCGGTGGTGGAGGTTAGCGAGGTTAGTTTGGCGTAATGGGAACGCCGGCGACCTGTCCTTCGTCGATCGCCTGAATTTCCGCGTCGTTCATGTCGGGTTCTTGGTCTTGGGCAATGAGTCCGACGCCTTGTTTCAAGAAGAAGGTGTTGTTGGTAATTTCAAAGGTTTGGCCGGAGACTTCGGCGGATATATCGATCACCACTCGAAGGACATCGGTGAATGTTCCGAGTGGAGTTTCAAATGTAGTGAGGAAACCGGTAAATTCGATAGTCGAGGTCACAACTCCAACCGTCACTTGAGGATTCCCAAATACAACGACATTCACCTCTCCCGTCCCGCTGTCGATGACTGTCTGACCGATGGTCATCCCATTGCCGCCAATCAGAATCGGATCGGTGAACACGATGTCTTGGACAGGGATGGATGCGATTCCGAAGTTTTCCGGTTGGGGCAGATGGAAACCGTAGAAGAAGATTTCTCCAGTAGCAGGGTCTTTGTACCAGAAGTCGACATGATTATTGAATTCGTCGGAGGGCTCGTCTGTGTTGGTCCGGATCCGTGTGGCCATCTTACCCCCGCCAATATCCTGGGTTTCGTCTTCCACCGTCCATCGGAAATCGTCCTCGGTTCCGGTCCCCTGGATCCCTGTGTAATGCCAGGTGCTGTTGTTGGCGAGGATGAAATAGTCGCGGAAATCAAAAGTACTTCCTCCGGATTCGGTGGGTGTGGGAGTGGGTCCCCCATCGGTTGGAGTTGGAGTCGGCGTGAGACCGGGGATGTTTCCATTCAGGAGGAAAGTGAGAAGAGTTTCGGGGTCGAACCCCTGAGTCAACCAGCTCAATGCGAAAAGGTAGAGAAGGTTCTCCCCAGGAGTGGTGGTTGATTGCATGGTTGGTGTCGGTGTGGGGCCTGATCCGGCGATGTCGAACATGACCATCCCGGTGTTATTCTGTTCATCGGTCTCGGAGATTTGGTTGTTTAAATCGAGGATGGCTTCAAAGGTGTGTTTTCCCGATTCAACAGTCCATGGAGTGTTACAGAAGACAACCCAGTTTCCGGAATCGAAGTTGGGGATGGTGACCTCGCAGGCAGTCGCTCCATCGCGGACCATTTCGATAGTCATCGAGGGAACAGCGGCTCCGTCGTAATTGAAATAAACGGTATGGAAGAGTTGTTGACCGACCATCGGATTGGCCACAATTGTTTGAGGATCGAAGATGGCTTCAGTCTGAAGAGCGACCTGGTCGATGACAATGTCATCGGCCTGAGCGTATGGAAGACCTGCTATTGCGATGAAGAGACTCGTCCATTGATAGATTTTCATAAGAATTGGCCTCATTATTTAAACGGAATGTGAAAATTAAAATCCCTTACCATCCTTTGCAAGCAGGGAATGAGTACCCGTTAGACTCTCACAGCCACCACAGTGTTTGTTTCCTGCCTAGAAGGCATTCAAACCCACAACATAATTCAAGAAAGATGCAAAAAGATCCAAACATGAAGAATCTACTCCAACCTAGCCGTTCCATCAACCGTCAATTTTGAATTCACTCGCATCCCTCGAATGAGAAGTTTGAAAAATATGCCCCAAGCATGCGCGATGAAATCCTCGAAAATGATCGTGTTATGGAGATAAATTTGTGTTGGATGGTTTGAATTTATAATGTCGAATGAGGATGAATTTTTGGAGCCGCAGGAAAAAGAGGCTAGCGCAACCAGTTCTCGATATGCCGGGCCACCTCTTCGGCCAGAACTTTCGAACCCTCCTTGGTGAAGTGGACATTGTTGGGCCGTTGAGTTTCTTCCAGTCGAGGCAGGGCGAATGAGTAAAGATCATTAATCGCGATGTCGTGCTTCTTCATCACACGTAACGCCGCAGCATTGTAAACCTTTACTTGTTCGATATCTCGGAGGGGACCGTCAACATTCTCGGGAAAGGGTGTGGTCGTGGCGAAGATAAGTTTGGCTCCTGTATCTTCGAGACGCGCAACGATTTTTTCCAGGTTCTTTTCGTAGTCCTCGACAGGAATCTGCATGTGACCCTTCTCTCGATCGCGCGTGTTCTCTCCTTGATCATCCACATACTTCAAATCGTGGAGACCATGATTGAAATGAATAACCGCCCAATCGGCGTCACCGACCCACTCGTCGATGTTCTCGACTCCTTTTCGGGTGTGAGCAGCGTTGCCGGGGTTATGCTTCACGATCGCTTTGCCAGCGAGGAATTCTTGTAGAGGTTCGGTGTAACCGATGGAGATCGAGTCCCCGATAATGAGAACCTTGGGGAGATCCTTTTTACAGAAGCTGGGGTGGCTTAGCCACCCCAGCAGGGAAACAATCATGAGCAAGGTGAAATGCTTCTTATTGTGTATGCGCACATCATACCTCATTCTGCCTCTTCCCTATTTTATCTTGTTTGGTCGGCATCGGGTTGTGGAATCGATTCTTGCGCACGATATGAAACCGTCTCTTTAACATTCGGAAGTGGGTCCCCATCGATGGTCCTGTCGATCGATTCAAAAGTCATACGGTTCGCATCAACCAGGGTGAGGATATAGTTTTCCCGGACTAACTTTTCACTGGGGAGAACGGTCTTCGCTTCGACAATCCATTTGTTGCCCTCACGCTTCCAGTTGCCTTCTCCATACCCGCCATTCGAGTCAAAGAGCCAGGATCGGATCTTCTTTTTGACCGGATCCCACCCAATCCATTGAGTCGCGCTGATCACTCTCTTCTCGCCGGAGAAAGAGGTGATGTTACGGATCAGGAAGTTCCGGTTTTCCGACCAATTGCAGCTGCTATGCATCGTGACTCCATCACTTTCCTGATCGGTCCATTCACCGACGAGCCATTCGAGCCCGCGCAGGTGTTGGTAGTTCGTTGGTTCGAAGGCCATAGCGTCGCGGACGCTCTTAACCTGCCATTTATCGTTATCGCGTACATGAATCGCGGTATATCGAATACTTCGGGGTTCGCTGTCAGGCATGTCGTTGACCAATCGGATTCCGTCTTCGATAGCAACGTCGTCGCTGGCGAAAGACATCGATAGGACGGTAATCTCCATCGAGGCTTCCGGGTGCATTTGGAAGTAGTCCTCGTACTCGGCCTGAATGTTCTCACGACCACTGACCATTCTTCCTGTCATGTCGACATAGTTACAATCATCAACCCAAGTAGAGGCGAGTTTTTTGGCGTTGCGATCATTGAAAGAATCGACATACGCTTCGATCGTGCCGCGGATTTTTGCCTGATCTTCGGTCTCTCGCGCTTCTTGCGCAAACGAAGCAAGCGTTAATGTTAAAACCAAGAGAGACACAATAGCAGTGTTGATTTTCATGAATGAACCTCCGTTTGATTTGTTCGACTCAGATTGAATTCGGGTCATTCGCCTCATAATTCGTGCCCCCGACTCCCTCCCATAAAATGGGAGGGAAGGAGGTCACGCACTATAAAAAAAATTGGCGTCTAAGCGTATCGACTGAAAGCTTCAGCATTACTTTTTCTTGTTCGTAGTCTGGGGCGATTTCACTCCACTCTGTTCCTTGGGTTTGTCGTTCTCCTCGCCTCCACCTTGGCCCTTGCGTTTTAAAGAGACATGGGTGTCCGTATGTGTATTCCCCCAAATGTCTTGCGAGGTCACCTCATTTACTGTTGTGCTGTGGGGACGGCCATCGGCGCCAATCCAGGAGGTATGTTCCTGTTTTCTCCATGTTCCATCTGGACCGTAGCTGTGGGTCACCGTCGATTGCGGCCGGGTGACAGCTTGGTTGCGCCCAGGAGAGTAGTAGGAAGCGCTACGATCTTCGACTTTGGTGTCGCTATGGAACGTCCCATCCTGGGCATAGTACCCGCGGTCGGTCACATCCCTACGGACAACCGGATTCGGGTTGTAACGTGGGTAATAGGAACGATTGTAGCGATTAGAGGGATAATATGTGGTCGGCGGCGGATAGTTGTAGACTGGCGCCGGTTGTGAATAGTAATACCTGGGAGTGGTGTCGACGTGGATGTTGGAATTACGGTCGTGGTACGAGAACCCCGCACCCCCATTACCAAGATAAAACCCCCACTTGCCGTCTGCAAATGCGGGTATAGCGATAAAACTGCAAAGCCCGAGGCAAACGAAGAATCTCTGCATGGATGGACGATGTCTGTCAATCATTGGATAACTCCTTTGTAAAAGATGGCATCCTTCCAGTTTGTCTTGAACGAACAGACAAAGGAAGGGTGCGGAGAGAATACTCAGTCTCCACTAACCTAACGATTCGGATCGGCAAAATTTACTCTATTTCAGAAAAAAGGGTTTTTCATCTTTTTTTGGCACTTGGAGAACTGCTCAACCCCCAATCTTGTAGGAGAATGAGCAGGTCTTTCTCTCCAACCCTACCATCCCCGTCGATGTCGGTGGAGTAAGGGGTAAGTGTCGGAGTGAAGGTCTGTGATGGGGTAGAGGTTGGGGTCGCGGTTATTGTAAACGTCGGTGTCCATGTCGGAGTCGGGATTTGTGTGTTCGAGGGGGTGAAGGTCTCGGTCACTGTGGGTAAGGGTTCGGCCACAATTTGAGTGTAGAAATCGTTTAATGTCCGAGTCATCGTGTTTGAAGTGGTCTCGGGAACCGCCTGAGAAGGGATGGCCAACCAGCTCTGGATATCGTACTCGTCTGGTGACCCTCGAAACTGACGGTAAGCGTGGCCTTGGGCCAATGTGCTGTCGTACCAATCGGAATCGGTCGTGGATTCGGGACTATCGGCTGCCCAATAAATGAGACTGAATGGAAGC
>JAJDBZ010000375.1 GCA_029261095.1 Candidatus Omnitrophota bacterium
AAATGTCATGTACGCGACCGATTTTCGGACCAAGCGCCGGTTTTCGAGCAAGCGCCACCAACAGTGGAAGCGCGAGGCGGCACTGGCACTCGCACTCCAAGAAATCCAGACGTTTACCGGCAAGGTCAGGTTTACCCTTTCACTCCGGCGCCCGGATAAACGGCGCCGCGATTGCTTCAACTACGTCAAGGCGGTGAGCGACTTGCTTATCGGTCCGGTATTGGATGATGACAGCCAGATCGAGGATGGCCGGGTTTATTGGACTACAGACGTTGAGAACGGCTGTCGGGTGGAGGTAGAAGCGCTATGAACGTTCGCTTCGCTTGGCCACCTTCTGGCGAGGATCACCCGACCGCGATAGACCACTACAAGGCAATGCGGAAAGAGATCGAGCCGTACGTAACCAAGCAATGCAGCGAGCACAAGCTGATCGCAGAGCGCTGCGGCGTGAAGCTGCACAGAGTCTCTGACTGGCGCAGGAGACGGGGCCTCAAGCCGCTCATTGAACACCCGAGTCACGGGAGAAACTACACATCAAATCGTACAGTTGGCCCGGCAATCGGCGGAAAGTACGACATGCACAAGGGTTGCAAGAGCGAGGCCGAGATTACAGAGATATACGATAATCGTATGTACAATGACGAGCACTTGTACCCGCGATGACCCTTGACGCCGCCCGTCAGAATGTGGGACAAAGTTGGGGCGCGCGGCATGGGACGGTTCGCCACCGTTGCCTACCCTATCAGTTGGCACCCACCGCGCGCGCCTTTTACGCTTGATAGGAGCAACTATGACCTCCACACAATCAGATCGTTTTTCCGGCACAACTGAATTAGTCAGATACGAAGCCGCGTGCCGTGCTCTTGCCGATGCTAAAACCACCGACGAGGTGAAGGGCTTACACGACAAAGCTGAGGCAATGCGCGCCTACGCCCGGCAGGCCAAAAACCGCGGGCTAGAGGTTGATGCAGCGGAAATACGTATGCGTGCGGAGCGGCGATTGGGCGAGATGATCAAAGCTCAAAAGGACACGGTTGGTCTTGCCCAGGGCAAGCGCACGGACTTAGTACCTGATCGGAACCAAGTTGATCGTCCCACGCTCGCCGACGCAGGTATTGACAAGAAGCTATCCAGCCGGGCTCAAAAAATGGCCAACGTGCCGGATGTTGAGTTTGAATGCTTACTAGGCGATTGGCGCGACCGTGTTGAAAAAGAGAACGAGCGTGTCACTGTCAACCTCTTGCGAGCGTCCGAGCGGACTGAGCGGGATAAGGGCTTCACCAATAACCCAACGGAGTGGCCAGCGGGACAATACCCCATTATTTATGCTGACCCGCCGTGGCGATACGACCATTCTCCAACCAGCAGCAGGGACATAGAGAACCACTATCCAACAATGTCGTTGGATGAGATATGTGCTCTTCCGGTGAGCACCATTGCGTTGCCCGATTGTACGCTTTTACTCTGGTCAACAGCCCCAAAACTTGCTGAATGCCTAGATGTTATTCGTGCCTGGGATTTTGAGTACCGCACTTGCATGGTGTGGGTAAAAGATAAAATAGGCATGGGGTATCACGCTCGCAATCGCCACGAAATATTGTTGATTGCGAAGCGCGGAGCACTCCCGCCTCCATCTCCGTCCAACAGGCCGGATTCGGTTGTTGAGGCCCCAAGAACCGCGCACAGCGCCAAGCCATCCGACTTTTACACAATAATTGAACGCATGTATCCAGGCTTACCGAAGGTTGAACTTTTCAGTCGCTCACCTCGCCAGGGGTGGGATGCTTGGGGGTTTGAATCGGGATGATCGAACATGAATTCCATAAATCCCTACTAGTCTCGAACGCGCAAGCTGATGCTCCTTGGTGGCTTGAGGTTTATCGCAATGCGTTTCCAGATCTGGAAGCGGCGGTTTGCGTTAGAAGCGACGGGTGGGCGCAGCGTGGTGGCATTGACCGAGTGTTGACCTTGGCCAGCGGAAAGACTTTGACGGTGGACGAGAAGGTCAGGGCCAAGGACTACCCCGATATCATCCTTGAGTATTGGTCTGACCGCGACAGACGGATTCCAGGCTGGGTAGCAAAGGATCTGGCGTGCGATTTCATTGCTTACGCGTTCATCCCCAGCGAGACCTGCTATCTGCTGCCGTTTCAAACGCTGAGGCAATCTTGGCGAACGAACCACCGTGAATGGGTCTCTACGCACACCCGCGTGGAGGCAAAAAATAGGGGCTACGTGACGGTCTCCGTCGCCGTTCCTAAGGCCGTACTGCTGCAAGCCCTTACAGACGCGATGGTGGTTTCATGGGGGAGGCAAGCAGCATGAGCATCCAGGCCCTCTCAGCGGCCATGAAGGTCGATCTGCCGACGACGCGCAAGTTCGTGCTCTTGGCATTGGCCAACTACGTCGATCAAGACTGGCGGTGCTGGCCGTCGCAAAGAACCCTTGCCAAGGATACGGGTTTGGGTGAGCGATCAGTCCGTGAACACCTGCGAGTGCTCGAGGCGGATGGATACATAACCCGCGACCACCGGCAGAGGGAAACGGGATTTCGAAACAGCGATTTAATCACCATAGTTGTGGCAAAGCTTAAGAAGAACGAAGACCAACCGGAATCCCCTGCCGCAAGGAAAATCCAACCGGCAACTGACGACATCCAACCGGCAGATGACTACCAATCCAACCGGCAGGAGATTCCCCCTAACCTTTCAGTAGAACCGTTAGAAGAACCATCAGTTACCCCCTTTATAGTTTCCCCCATTGATTCAGATCCCATTGCCGAGCAGTTCCAAGAACTTCGAAAGCAGTACCCCAAGCGTTCACCGAGCAACGGTAACTGGCGCAAGGCCGAAGTGAGTTACCGGAGTGCGCTCAAACGAACGACCCACGAACACATTGCCGAGCAGCTTGCTTTGTTGGTGAGAGCGGAGATCGCCACGGGGAATTGCTCCACCGCCCCGGATGGCACCCTGCGAGCCGAATCGTATATGCAATCAGCCCAGACGTTCTTTAGCTCGGGCTGGGAGGCTGAGATCACGGTGCCGCCGAACAACGTTGAGGATGCCGTGGCGAGGTTGAGGGACAGATGACGGACCTAATTGCCGGCGCAGATCCGCGGTTCAACGAGAGCCGCCAAGCGGTGAAAGCACTCGTGGCTGTGATGTACACGCGCTTTCCTGATCACGTGTCCACGATAGACGCTTGGTTTGATGGCTACGTTGACGTGCTCTGCGGGGTAATGACTGGCCAGAAACCCACGCTCTCTGCTGAACAGATACTGGACGTTGGCCGCGAGGTGATGAATGGGTGGTCAAATCGGCAGGGCAAGTTTCCGCGGCCGAATGATTTTATTGAGTTACGCGAAGAGCGCCTGAAGGCAAAATGGACGAATATCCAAGAACAGAGGTCCAGGATTGGCCAGTTCACCGGCGCGCTTCGCGGTAATCCGCAGGCACTGGCGCGGCTTGAGCGATTGTCCCAACTCCATTCTGGAAATGAGATTATTGCAGCCTGCGAGCACGGCTGGAGCATCCCGGATATCGGCGCGGTTGAGACCGTGGACGCTATCGAGGCTTTCCTGGGCCAAGTGCCAGCCATAGCGCATTTCAACGCGGCGGGGGAGTGATGCGATGACGGAGAATCTAGTTTACGGGCTTGTGCAAGTAACGAACGGGATGGGCCGCCCGGCGATGATCATTGACAGCGATGGCGTACTGCAGTGGTTTGAGCCCGGTGATTTTCGGTTTATTGACATGGCGTTACCACCAGAGGCCAAAGGAGAGAGACATGAGTAGATCGGGCTACGTCGAAGACATGGAAGATAATTGGGCGTTGATCAGGTATCGCGGCGCCGTAGCTAGTGCGATCAGGGGTTCTCGCGGGCAGAGGTTGCTCCGTGACAT
>JAJDBZ010000376.1 GCA_029261095.1 Candidatus Omnitrophota bacterium
GGAATCTATGAGGTCTTCGTAAGCGTCGCCGGGTCCGAACTCATAGAGATCCCCAAATGACTCTGTGCCATTAGTGGGGGAATAGAATTGCGGTGTCCCCCAAACAGTGCTGTCGACCCGATCGATTCCGGAACTGTAGTAGGTGAAACCACTGTGACAGGATCTCCGGCTGAACATCTCGGTGACCGAGACCGGCCCCCCGGCGGCCGTCTGAATATCGGGGTTGTTGTTGGGGACAGACCCGATCGGCCAGCTGGCCGATACTCCAGTATTCCGGACAATGGTATAGGGAGGATCGACAATTTCCCTGAACGTGTTCCCGTCATCCCACAATGAATCGGAGAATGGGTCGACCGGCAGTGAAGTGAGATAGGCGACTGGGGTAGTGAGTTCAAAACTGGCGAACCCCCACCAACTGATGCGTTCCACACCCGATACCGCACCCGGACCACTGCTGATTGGGTCAGTATTATTCCAATCTAATCGGTAACTCACCGTGGCGGTGGCCAGAGTCTTCATTTCGCTTTGGGCTTTTGTAATGCGTGCGCGAATTTGCGCCTCGAGGAAGTTGGGAAGTGCTATTGCGATCAGGATCAAAATGATGGCAATAACAATGAGAAGTTCAATCAGGGTAAAACCGTTTTTGTGAGATCTGTTTAGGGTCACGTGAACGCCTCACTATCTTGGAGTGAAGAATAGGTGGGAATTTAATCCTAGGACCCCGGCGTGTCAATCAAGAATGACTACTTAATGCAGCTGGCGACGCTGTCTGTACCTCTGGTGAATAAACATTCGGAAGAAATCCATACCACGTTACCCAGAATCAAGAGGTTGGAAATGACGGGGGACGCCAAAGCGGCCGAAAATTGGATCGGCGCCCCCCGCATTCCTCAATCTCTGTCCATTAGGCCGTCGCTTACGAGCATCCCGAAGTCGCCCCGCAGGTGTTGCATTTCAAGCAGGTTCCGTTCCGGACAAGTGTCAAAGAACCGCAACCCGAACATGGATCCCCTTCATAACCCTTCAGTCGAGCCTCCGCGACTCGTCGGGTCTTTTCAAGAACATCGGTTGAAGCTTCCTTTTTCACCGCTACAGCCGTATCTCCACCTTCGTGGGCGTCACCGTGACCGTTCGTGGGGCCATGCCCATTACTCGATCCGCCGATGTCCATTCCCTCCGACTTGGGGAATAGATTGAGGTCGGTGGATGTGTCCGAGTAAGGGACCACGCGTTCGGCAATCAGTTCTTCATCATCGAAATCGGGTTCATCCTGTGGGCGACCCAGTGTGTCGCTTCTGAGATCCTCGGGTTTCACTTGCGCGAGATCGTAGCGCCCGAGGTAAGAGACCGCGAGTTCACGAAAAATGTAATCAATGACCGAGGTGCTCATCTTAATGTAATCGTTCCCATCGACGCCGCCATTGGGCTCGAACCGGGTGAACACAAAGGCATCCACAAACTCGTCGAGAGGCACCCCATACTGAAGGCCCAGAGAAACTGAGATGGCGAAACAATTCATCAGACTCCGGAAAGCGGCTCCCTCTCGGTGCATATCGATGAATATTTCGCCGATTGTCCCATCGGAAAATTCGCCAGTTCGAAGATACACCTTGTGTCCGCCCACACGCGCTTTTTGAGTGTAGCCCGCCCGTCGTTGCGGGAGCTTTCGGCGTTTGGCCAAGTAACGATGGACCACGCGTTCGGCGATCTTCTCCGCCGACTGAGCGGCCGGGACCAAAGGTGTCTCTTTGTATTCGAAATCGAAAAGCTTCTCGGCTGTTTGTGCACTCAACGGTTGAGACAGTTTGGAACTGTCACGATAAAGTGCGATCGCCTTGAGCATCAGTTTCCAACTCTGTTCGTATGCGTCTTGAACTTCCTCAACAGTCGCCTGGTTGGCCATGTTGATCGTTTTTGAGATGGCTCCCGAAATGAACGGCTGGGCCGAAGCCATCATCCGGATGTGACCCATGGGAGCGATGAACCTCTTACCATTACGCCCGCATGGATTGGCACAATCGAAAACTGGGAGATGTTCTGGGTCCAGACCCGGAGCGCCTTCGATGGTCATGCATCCGCAAATGAATTCATTGGCTTCAGACACTTGAGCATCTGTGAATCCGATTTCCTCAAGAAGACTAAAATCGAATTCCTTCAGCTTATCTTCGGAGATCCCCAAGGTTTCGATACAAAACTCTTTTCCAACCGAGAAGGGGTTGAAGACATACCGAATGTCGAAAGCCGATTTCAGCTCCGGTTCTAGTTTGTCTAAAATCTCCTTGGTGAACCCTTTGGCGAGGAGTGTCTCACGGTTGATGTGTGGGGATTTCTCGAGAGAGGCGCTACCGACGATGTAATCGACAATCTCTTTGATTTTTTTCGCCGAGTATCCGAGACGTTTAAGCGCTACCGGCACCGATTGGTTAACGATTCGGAAATACCCGCCGCCGGCAAGTTTCTTGAACTTCACCAGCGCGAAATCGGGTTCGATACCCGTTGTGTCGCAGTCCATGACAAGACTAATCGTTCCTGTGGGGGCGATCACGGTTGTCTGAGCGTTACGGTACCCATATTTTTCGCCGAGTTCGATAGCCAAATCCCATGTAACGCGTGCCGCTTCGAGAAGGTCTTCGGGACAGATCTCGGGATTGATGGCACAGGGATAATTCGTGAGATTTTCATAATCGTCCTTTGGAACATTAAAGGCTGCCCTGCGATGATTCCTCATCACTCGAAGCATGGCGTCGCGGTTCTTGTGGAAGCCAGGGAAGGGACCCATTTCCTTACCCAACTCCGCTGATGTGGCATAGGCCTGGGCGGTCATGATGGAGGTAATGGCCCCGGTTGTAGCCAAAGCTTGCGGAGAATCGTATGGAATCCCGCTCACCATCAGTAATGAACCCAGGTTCGCATACCCCAACCCAAGTGTCCGGTATTCATAACTCAGCCGGGCGATCTCTTCCGATGGGTATTGGGCCATCGCCACCGATATTTCGAGAGTCAACGTCCAAAGAGCGCAGGAATGACGGAAGCCATCAATGTCAAAAGCGCCCGTGTCCTTGTCATAAAACTCCATCAGGTTGATGGAGGAGAGGTTGCAAGCGGTGTCATCGAGAAACATATACTCCGAACAAGGGTTCGAGGCGTTGATCCTTCCGCTGTTCGGGCAGGTGTGCCACTCGTTGATAGTAGTATCGAATTGCAATCCAGGGTCTGCGCACGCCCAGGCTGCATAACTGATATCTTCCCAAAGACTGCGGGCAGGGACCGATTTGAAAACCTTCTTGTTGACTCGGTTGATGAGGTCCCAATCCTTGTCGTTCTCGACCGCCTCCAGGAAATCGTTGGTCAGCCGGACCGAATTGTTGGAGTTCTGACCCGAAACGGTGGAGTAACCCTCCCCTTCCCAGTCAGTCGTGATGTCTGGGAACTCAATTTCGGTGAAACCCTGGTCGGCCAGCTGTGTGGCGCGCTGAATGTAATTGTCGGGAACCGCACTCTTTCTGGCTTCATGAATGGCCTTTGCGAGGACACGGTTTTTCGCAGGGAGTAGGCGGTCTTCCCGGCTCAATTGCGTGCCGGAGTGGACAGCGGCCAGGATCGCGTTCATGTGCCGACTACAAAGTTGGCTTCCGGCCACCATCGCCGCCACTTTCTGCTCTTCCCGAACCTTCCAGGAGATAAAGTCTTCGATGTCGGGGTGATCGATATCGACCACAACCATTTTTGCCGCTCGACGGGTCGTTCCGCCAGACTTGATAGCCCCAGCCGACCGGTCGCCGATTCTGAGAAAACTCATCAGGCCGGAACTTCGGCCTCCGCCCGAGAGGTTCTCACCCTCGCCCCGGATCTTCGAGAAATTCGACCCCGTTCCCGATCCATACTTAAACAGACGCGCCTCGCGGACCCAAAGGTCCATGATCCCACCATCGGCAACGAGGTCGTCGCTGACCGATTGGATAAAACATGCATGAGGTTGTGGGCGTTCATATGCGCTGTCGGATTTCCGGACCTGCCCGGTCGATTCATCCACAAAATGGTGTCCCTGTGCGGGACCATCGATTCCATACGCCCAATGGAGACCCGTATTGAACCACTGTGGGGAATTCGGAGCGCCTGCCTGAGAGGCCAAAGTAAAACGCATTTCATCAAAGTAGGCCTTGGCGTCCTCTTCGGTGGTGAAGTAACCGTATTTCCAACCCCAATAAGTCCAACACCCGGCTAACCGGTCGAATACATCGCGACCGTCGCTCTCGCGGGTCCATTGTTTGTCTTCGGGAAGTTGTTTGATGGTGTCATGATCGGGAACCGATCTTTGGAGCCATTCAGGGACCCCTTTTTCCGCGACCCGGACACGTGCAACCGGTATACCCGCTTTCCGACAGTATTTCTGGGCAAGAATATCGGTGGCGACTTGAGACCACTTCTTCGGCACCATGACATTCGAGGCCTCAAACGCAACCCTCCCGTCCGGGTTGACGATCTTTGAGGTCCTCGGTTCGAATTTCAGGGACTCATAAGGACTTTTGTTGGCTTTTGTAAATCGACGCTGGATCTTCATGTTGACGCTCCCTCCCCATTGGCCTTCATCATTTCCACAATTGCTCCGTTCGTTTCTCATGGGTTCGGACGAGCTGGGGACAATGGTGTTCCCAGTTTCGATGGTGACCGTTGGAGAGAGCTCTCCCTTGGTAATAAGACCACCCAAATTTTCGGATTCTCAAGAAAGGGATAGCGAATGGACATTCGCTCCACTCCCCAATGGTGAATCCCCTATGTCGCCGTAATAAAGACCCTAGGCGAAAACCTGAAACAACCCAAGAAAAACGATATATTGTGATACGAGGCATAATTTAACCCAACATCTTGTGATGTCAAGATATATTTTCGGAAATGTGGGATGTTAAATTTAGCTGAACTCACAAGTCCAAAAGGATGGGAGGGTTAGCGAAAGTCAAGAACCAAGTCCAAATCAATATCCCACAAAGTTGTCACAAGGACAGCACAATTTGCGCACATGATGAACACCTTTTTCCCTACGGTTTGGGTAGTGGGGAGCACCCATAGACGATAGGATGGCATCCCGAACTCTTATCCATGGGAGCTGATTGGTGATCCAAATCTCGACAACATTCCGATTCAACAAGTATCAAGTCGTTACTTTCCTGATCGTTTTCGTTCAGTCGGTCTCCGCCATTGCCCAAACACCGGACTTTCAAGCGGTTCGGGAAAGATACGACCGGCTTCACGACCAGGTTTTGGCATTGCAAAAGGGGGAAGGACTGGACAACAAAGGCGGCGGCATCGTCTGGGGATCCTCGTATCAGATGGATTCGTACATCACCATGTTCGAAGCCACCCAAGACCGCAAGTATTTGGACCATTTCATCAGTCTGGCTGACCAGGTTATCGCCGCACGCGCGGACAAGCGTGGTCTCCTCGATTTCCGTGGCCGTCTCACCTATGGATGGCCGAGCGGTGGTCACTACACCCTGGGGAAACCGACCACTCTTATCGATGCCGAGGGTCATCCTTCTCTTCGCGTTCGAACTCGAGCCAATAGTTACAACGACAAGACCACGATCGAGGTCCTCCCTGGAACAAATGACTCTTCATTTGAGATCAAGGTGGTCAACTTCCGCAACCCCGAGAAACCGATCGAAAAAGTATTCTCCAACCTGACGATTGAATCTGTGGAAGAGACCATAAACCCCAAGCCCGGGCAACGAGGCTTCCTTCAGGTGAAGCGTTTGGGTGACCGTCCCCCCGCTCCCCGCGAGCCGTTTACACCGACGACGGAGCTCATGACCTTTCACGGTCACCATACAGGACGAATCCTTACACCCATCGCGCGTTTTTGCGCGCTGGTTATGAATGACCCCGATCTGAGCGATTACGAACCAAAAGCCTCTGAGTATCTTCACGAAGTCCGGATCTCAATGGTGGAACACGACCAGTTTTTCATCGAGGAGGAGGATCACGGATACACGATATTTGAAAAAGGGAGCCCATTCTGGTGCGATGGCGTACCCGAACCGCACAACACCCTGGCATGCAGCGGTTCCACGTATCTCCACCTTTATCGGGCCACGGGCGAACCGTACTATCTCGATCGGGCCACCCGACTCGCAAAGCTCTTCAAAAAGAATCATATCGAAAAACCGGATGGAACTTGGATGTTCTACTACTGGTACGGGCTCATGCACGTTGGTTGGACCGCCGATGCGAACATCAGCGAAAATCTTCCTGTCTATTCAGGCGCGAAATCGGCGGAGGATATTTCCCATTTTCAACTTACGTTGTTGTTCCTTGTGGATTGTTTCGAAAATGGAATCGTTTTCGAGAAGGAGGACCTGGAGAAATGGGCGACCACTTTTCATAAGACCATCTACGAAGAGGATCCCCAGGGTCCTTATCTGACATTCCGTGTGGATGGAAATCAGTCGGGCGTCACGAAAGGCAAATCGAACCATGTCCTCTATGGATTCATCGAGCTGGGAAATCGAGTCGATCCGAAAGTTGTCGAGAGGTGTCGCGAGATCCTCCTCGCGAACCATTCTGATAAGGCATTGCCCACGGTACTGTTTTCGCTAGCCACACTGGCAAATGCACAACGCCAGACCGATTAGGCTCACAGAAGACCGACCTCAACTCCATCGACCTCGCCCACTCCAATCGAACCGGTCAAAATAGACCGATTTCGCACCCTCAATAATCCTCGCCGTTCAAACTCCGGACCACCGAGACCAGCCACTCCTCCAACTCCGTTTGCATCTTCTCGCCGTGCTCGGGGTAGCGTTCCAGCATGTTTCGAGACTCGGCGGCGTCTAATTCGAGGTGGTAGAGTTCCAGAGTAACCTTTTTGTTTTTCTCGTTCTCGATTCGGTGCAACTTCCAAGGCCAATCGAGCCAGGCGGTATGACCGGGAAACTCCTCTTGAGAATATTTTTTCGAAGTGTCGGCCGCATCCATCCGCAAGAGGTGTGGATGGGCCACTTCTTTGCCCTGTTTCTGCGCCTCGTGCAACTCGGCCATCAACTGCGCGCTCGGAGTGCTGATCCCATTCGCCGGGTATTCCCAAAATCCAATCGGCTTTCCTCTCTTCGACATCTCCCCGGATATCGCCGGGACGAGACTGATGCCATCGAGAGGAGGTTGTCCCTCCATCTCGATCCCCAACACATCGAGAAGCGTCGGGTAGATGTCGCATGTGGTGCTCGGGATATTCGTGGTCTCTCCGGAGGAAATTTGTCCTGGCCATTCGATAAAAGCCGGCACCCGGAGTCCCCCTTCGTAGACCTCGCCTTTGTTCTCGCGCCCCCCAGTAGTCCCGTACCCGAAAAGGCCTCCGTTATCGCTGCAATACCAAAGAAGCGTCTCTTCATGAACTCCGAAATCGCGCAAGCCCTTTCTCAGTTTGCCGAAGGCTCGATCCATTCCGGTGATCTCGCCATAGAAATGTTGAAAATCTTCTTCTTGGTCAGTGTAATGTTGACGGTCCTCTTCCACGGCCCGGTGCGGTTTGTGTGGCGATCCGAACCAGACGACCGCGAAGAAGGGCGCGTCTCCCTCCGCGTGTTTCTTGATAAAATCGAGGGCTGCATCCACAGTCACTATCGAACTCTCGCCCTCTTGCGGTTCGGCGATTCCCTCACGGCTCAAGATCGGGTTGTTGTCGAAAAAGTTTGGCGCGGAAAGCCATTCATCGAATCCGCTTGCGCCCGGGTTGACCGGGCTTCCTTTCTGCACCGACCCGACATGCCATTTCCCAAAATGCCCGGTGGTGTATCCAGCCTGTTTCAACGCTTCGGCGATGGTGATCTCCTGCGGCCGGAGGGTGTGACCCCAGGCGAAACAGCCCATACGGTTTGGAGTGCGACCGGTCAGAACACTCGCGCGAGTAGGGGAACAGACTGGAGCCGCCGCGTAGAATCGATCAAACCGCAGGCTCGCTTTCGAGGCCTCGTCGAAGTGAGGAGTCTTCAGAATCGGGTGACCGTTGTAGGCCATATCGCCCCACCCCTGATCGTCGGCCATACACAAAATGATGTTCGGACGTTTCGATTCTTTTTCGCCCCTTGCGACCTGAGGCCAGAGGCTTGCCGAACAGACCCCCACACCCATTGTCTTCAGAAAATCACGTCTTCCAGTCATGGCCAGGCTCTCCATTCTATTTCTCCTTATCGGCGAGGCTTAAATCCCAGGGCTGTTTTGAGTTCGGATCGTAACGGGGGGCGGCATCCGTTTTGGGAAACGATTGTGCGACCCGCTCGAGCTGATCACGGTTCCGTTGGACCTCCTCGATCTCTTTGCCCATTAAGTTGTTTTCTTCGCGAGGGTCCTCGAGGAGATCGTAAAGCCCAGTGGTCCCTTCGGAGGTGTAATGAATCTTGTACCGCTTATTGCGGATGACACGATCGGCGAATGGTTTCGTGGGTCGCACTCGATTTCCATCGAAAACCGCCCGACCCCCACCCATCGCCATGATCCAGTCGCGCTTGGAATCCTTTAGGTCGCCATGAAGGACATCCGCGATCGATTGACCGTCGAGTGTCAAGTTCTTCGGAGCTTCCACTCCCGCCAGCTCGAGGAAGGTGGGAAACAGGTCGGTGAAATCGGTGAGCGCATCGGTCTTTGTTCCCGAGGGAATCGAACCGGGACGGCTCACAATAAAGGGGCCCCGCATTCCGTTCTCAGTCAGTCTGCCTTTGCCTCCCCGCACCCGATGTCCATCGATGGTTCGATGAATCGCCCCGGAGGTCCCGTTATCGGTGGTGAAAAAGAGATAGGTCTTTTCGCGGATACCAAGATCTTCCAATGACTGAACGATTCTTCCCACCAGTTTGTCTGTGTAACGAACCATCGCGGGAAAACAATCCTCTTTTTCCTTCGCCTCGGGCGCGTCGGGAGTCGGGATGAATGGCCCATGAGTCAGGCACATCGGGAAATAAAGAAGCATCGGTTGATCTTGGTGGCGTTTCATAAAATCGATCAAGAAATCGGCGTAGACATCAGGACCGAACTCACCCTCATAGGTCCGGCTCCCTTCATTCGTGTGAATGTAAGGATCCCAATACCGTTCGTCGCTCGGCGGATTCCCGGTTTCATAACCGGTCCACAGACACCACTCATCGAACCCATGCTCCGCGAGCACTTTCGGTTGCACCCGGAAATCATTGATCTGCCACTTCCCCGCGATGGCGGTTTTGTAGCCCGCATCTCGGAGGACTCTCGCGAAGGTGAGATTGTGTTCGGGGTCGAAATGACAACCATCCCCCCACCTCGGCACATCCCAATGGTTCACCCAGCCATGCCGGAAGGGGTACTGACCCGTGAGAAGAGTCGCGCGAGTCGGAGTGCAAAGCGGCATCGAGTAAGCGTTTGAGAATAGCATCCCTTCTCCCGCTAGTTTGTCGATGTTGGGAGTCTCGATCCCCTCCGCGCCATAACATCCAATCCATTCCGGACCCAGATCGTCCACCATGATGAAGAGGATGTTCGGCCTTTCCACAGCGTTCGCCACAGTTTGGAGAAGAACAAGAAATAAGAGTGGAAGAAGAAAACGAATACGGAAAAAGACCATAGAACACACCCTCCAGGGGTGTACTACTACAGGAAATACCTGGGTGTGTCATTCGGTGATTCCCTCATAGTTTCAACTTTGCCCGGCCTTGTTATGATTCACCCGACTTCGGGAAAGGATTCTCAAACTATGTCCAGATTTCATTTACTCATGGTGGTTGTCCTGATGGGTACAATCCCAACCCATTCAACCGCCCAATCCACCACTCGCCCCAACATCCTTTTCGCCATCGCGGATGATTGGGGGTGGCCTCATGCGGGGGCTTATGGGGACGCTGTGGTGGAGACACCCACATTCGATCGATTAGCGGAGGGAGGATTCCTCTTCGAACACGCCTATGTCTCCTCCCCTTCCTGCACCCCTTCTCGTGGAGCGATCCTGACTGGGCAATATCACTGGCGGTTGGAAGGAGCAGCCAACCTCCACAGCGTTTTTCCCGACAAGTTCAAGACCTACCCTGAATTACTCGAACAGAATGGATACTTCGTGGGGAGCACCGGAAAAGCCTGGGGACCCGGGAAAACCCAGACCCCCGGACGTCAACTGGCTGGGAAACGGTTCAAGGATATTCATCAGTTCCTCAAAGAGCGCGATCCGGAAAACCCCTTCTGTTTCTGGCTCGGCAGCAGCGACCCCCACCGACCCTTCGAAAAAGGGACAGGGGAAGAGAGTGGGATGGACCTCTCGAAAATTGACCTCCCCGCCTGCTATCCGGACCACCCCGAAATCCGAGGCGATATCGCCGATTACTACTTCGAGGTCCAGCGTTTCGACAGCCTGGTCGGAGAGGCATTGAAAGCCCTGGAAGACGCCGGCCAACTCGATAACACCCTCGTGTTGATGACCGGGGATCATGGTTTTCCGTTCCCCAGAGGGAAAAGCAACCTTTATGATCTTGGCGCTCGAGTCCCTCTTGCCATGATGTGGCCGAAGAATCTCGCTTCCGGTCAGACCCATCGGGGGTTTGTCAGCCTCGTCGATGTCGCGCCTACAATTCTCGATGCGGCGGGGGTTTCCATTCCCAATGAGGTGTCCGGCCATAGTTTGATCCACCTGGGGTCGGAAGATAAACAAGGAAGGGAATCGATTGTCTTCGGGAAAGAACGACATGTCCCCTCCCAGGCAGCGCCCGATTGGGGAGGTTATCCCTCGCGGGGAATCCGCACCCATGATTTCCTGTACATCCACAACTTCACCCCAGACCGCTGGCCCAATGGCACGCCCGACTATCAAAACGCGGTCATCCCCGGAGGGTGGTACGCCGACACCGATAACGGTCCCACTAAAAGTCTGATTATCGAGATGAAAGATTCGAACGCTGGTTTTCAACAAGCCTACGATCTTTGTTTCGCCAAGCGTCCAGCCGAGGAACTTTATGACCTCACCAAGGACCCGGAACAATTGGTCAATGTCGCCGAAGATCCAAACTATTCCAAGATCAAGGCGACCCTGAACAGCCAGCTCCTAAGCACATTGAAGAAAACGGCAGATCCGCGAGTCTTGGGAGGTGTGGAGATATTCGAAGACGAACCCTATCTCGGCGGCGCACCCAAACACCCCGATTGGAAAAGCAACCCATGAACATCGATTAATCCGAGGAGACATTCAATGAAACCAGTCAGTGCCAAGTCGATCAGTCGACGCGATTTCACCCAAACCGGTCTTTCCGCGGCGGGTCTTGCCCTCGTTCAATCAAGCTGGGGGAAGACCATCGCCCATGTCCTTCAGGCGGGGGAGGGAATCGTCGATATCACGCCACCGCTCGGGATCGAACTGGGTGGTTTCCACAAAACTCCCGGGAACGAGCGAGTCATCGAAGGGATTCGTAAACCCCCGATGCTTCGTGCTTTGGTATTTTCGATGGGTCCGCAGGAATGCGCCGTTGTGTCGGTCGATATCATCGGGGTCTCTTCGGATTTCAGCCGAAGAGTTTCTCGACGAGTCGAGGCCGAAACCGGCATCCCCGCCTCTCAAGTCCGTATCTGTGCCACCCACACCCACTCGATGCCCACCTTCCGTTTTTTCCTGCAATGGGGCGCCATTCCCAAGGAATATGAGAAATCGGTCGAGGCGGCGATTGTGGAGGGGGTCAAAATGGCGAGAGCGGATCTCTCTCCTTCAAAACTCTTCGTCGGGAAAGCGACCGCCGAAGGAGCGAACTTCAACCGCACCACCGAAGACTACAAAACCGAGAAGGAATTCACACTCGATTCCACCGATGACACACGATGGCTCGACAGAGATTTGCAACTGCTTCGGTTCGAGCGGATGAATGATAAAAACCCTCTCCTATGGTACCACTTCTCGGCTCACCCCGTCTGTTACACCGACACCCTGGCGGGACCGGACTGGCCCGCGCTTGTCACCGAACGAATCCAATCTGAGTTGGGCGTGACACCTTCTTTCCTCCAAGGCCACGCTGGCGATGTGAACCCCGGCGATGGCGACCCCTGGTTGGGGGATCCTGAAAAGGTGGCCGAACGAGTCACCGCCGCGATCCTCGAGGCCAATCGCAACGCGACCGAGGTCGGTGTTCATGATATCCCCTCGTTCACCGAGAAAATCCAGATCCCCCTCGACGCCGAGCGACTCAAGGAAGAACTCGAGACCTACAAAATGGACCCAGCGAAATGCAACTCCGGTGAGTGGGTCGATGCGGGGTTCGCGAAAGCCTGGTACGAACGAGCCTCGGCTTGGCGGCGGGACCGAGAGTCTCTGGAAATACAGATCTCCGCGATCCGTCTCGGCGAGGTCTGCCTTCTGTTCCACCCAAGCGAACTCTTTAGCTTTTATGGACTTTGGCTACGCGAACGCAGCCCAATCGACCACACCCTCCTCGTGGGATACACAGATGGGTTGATCGGTTACTTGACCGATCCGTCATCGTATGAAAATCGTGAGTATGGCGCCGTGGTGGTTCCAAAAATTCTTGATCTGCCGCCCTATGAGGAGGAAGCCGCTCGATCTTTCTCCGAGGATTGTCTGAAACTTATCGAGAAAATCGCGGGTTAATCACACCAGGAGAGAAGAGTGAAAACATTTCTTTTGATCATTGGTTGTATCCTTTACCCCCTGCAAGCGAGTTGGGCGTATCCACCCGCCGCATCGACCTCCTCCCAAGAGGGAACAGAAGACGCCACTTCGGAAACACGTTTTCTCACAAACATC
>JAJDBZ010000377.1 GCA_029261095.1 Candidatus Omnitrophota bacterium
GTTGAACAATGGCTCGACCCCCATATCGATCCCGGTCGGACTAGCATCCACGACCCGATCGCTTCCAGTAATTCCGAAAGAACCTGATGACCCCGTGTCTAAAATAGTATTGCCGTTGACTACATTGGAGATGGATTTAGATGAAGGATCAATAGGATCTGGCAAACAGGGATCGCTTGTTTCTACTGCGAGTTCCGCAATATACGTCCTCGTATCGGTTTGACCTTGAAGGCCGTCCCACGAAAGCCTCAGAAACCTCTTGACATGTCCAGATGGAATGGGAATGACCACCTGCCCACCGACTTGGACGGTGTTATAGGTCCTCACCAACGTATCGAAATTCTCCGGACTGTCATTTGATGAGACCCATACATTTCCCGTTTGCGGCAATCCGGACAGATCCCCTGTCTTCCCGATGATTCGAATCTCGTTGACCTGCGCAGGAAAAGGTCCCAGGTCGAGATCGACCGTGCCCGATGTGATGTTGGGATTGTAATAAGTCGAAGTGCTTCCATCGGTCATGTAGAAAGGAACCCGTGGGTAATTTTGGAGGAGCGTTGAGAGTGGCCTCATCCGATGGACGATCGGTCCATGGTTGGCCAGCGCCTCCGTCATCAGTACCACATTGTCCAGGCAATAGGTGGAACTGACCCTCACGAAACGGGCGCTTACGGGAGAGAGGAGTGCCACCCTTCGTGCTTCACTGAGAGTTGCCGGAGCAGAGGAGGTCTCTTCAACCATCTGATTCACGGGTGGGCGTGTACATGAGAAATTCTCGGTGGCAACTTCGGTATACGGACCCCCCTGTGCGTCAGCGACTTCAAGGCTAACAGTTCCTCCCAGGAACTGCCCCGCGTTTCGATAGAATTGTTCGGAGACAAAAGTCAAATCCGTAATCACCTGCTCACCGAGCAGGTCGATCAAGAAACTGAATTCTGCGGACCCATTCTGCTGGATGGAGGAACGGTTATTGAGATTGCCATCAGTAAGCCGAAAAAGCGTGTCTCCTTCTGTCGAAGGATCCTCAACTCCTCCCGATACTGAACCAACTATTCCACTGATTGGAAAGGGAGAGCCCGGCTGAGCGGGAGTGCATTCATCCGTAGACTCATTCAGAACGGATGCATTGATAGTGATTCCTGTGTGGCCATCTGAGATGTGGTTGTCGGTGATCGCGCAGAATCTGGTTGCGATCATACGGATTCCATCGAACCAGTGATCCCTCAGAACGTTTCCTGAGACAACGCAGTTTTCGGAGGATGCCAAATGGATGCCTACCCCGCTGGTAGTCAGATGATTCCCCACAATCGAGATTCGGGAAGAAGAATGGATCTTCAGATTGACAGCGGGATAACCCTGTCCCCCATGGTTGGGACCGATCTGAATTCGTTCGATCCGGTTGCTCGCAAGGAGTCCATCGGTGGACCCCTCGATGCAGACTCCCGCGGCAGTCTTATCGCTTAGGTCGGCTGTAGTGTCGACCAAGAAATCGTGGACAGTGCATTGGTTGATTTCAAAACGGGTGCAACCCTGCAGGAGAATCCCCGCCCTCGCGCTGTATCCCTCAACGTCCACTCCGCGGATGATGACGTTTCTCCGATCAACTCCCGAAATCCCTACTGCCAGGGAGCCATCCACAAAGAATTTCTGAATTTCCAAATGGGCAATCAGAATATCGTTTCCGTTGAGCCGAAGAGCATGGTTCGATGAGTCCTCCGTGCCTGTGTCGAAGTCCACGAAGAGTGTACCCGGGCCGATGAGGTTGGACCCTGAGGGAAGGGTTAGGCTTTGAGTGATCCGGAAAGTTCGATCGCCGAAATAGACAGTCCCACTTGCATCAATGGCATTTTGGATCGCAACAGTGTCGTCCACGATTCCATCGCCAACTCCACCAAAATCGAGGGGGCTTGGAAATTGACTGGTCTGGGCGACTACCAGAACAGGGTTCATGAAGATGAGGAAGAGAGTCAACACCTCATACCATCGTTGGGCAGGGTTGGGTGCTATGGGTTTCGTCTTATTAATGGTTCGCTCCGCCTTCTTTCCTTTTCACGATCAGAAGTTGGTGTTCAAGGTCTTTGCAGTCTTTGAATAAGGACCATTGATTTCAGTGTGGACTTTTTTTAGTTCCTGTAGAAGGTCCTCGGCAATATCTGGATGAATTTCTGCCATGTTCCATTTCTCACCGGGATCCGTATCCATATTGTACAATTCTAGGTTGGAAAAACCTGTGTCACAAAAGAGTTTCCAGTAATCCCTTCGGATCGCAAGAGGAGGGCTGCTGAAAACATCGCCTCTCGCATCCATGAGTTTTGCCATTTCATACTGCCAGTAGAGAAGATGAGGACGCACGACGGGGCGATTGTCCAATGCCGGGTTCAGCAAGCCCCCATCAAACTCCCATTCTTCGGGTAATGAAACACCCGCCGCGTCGCAAAGAGTGGGCAACAGGTCGAGGGTTGAAGTGATTTCACGCGACACCGTTCCCGGCACGGTCACTCCGGGCCAACGAACTAGACAGGGAACTCGAATCCCAGCTTCGTGGATGTTGTGCTTCGAACCGCGAAATGGGCCGGCATATCCCCTAGCGCGCTCGACCCAGGGGAGGGTTGGGGCGGTGCATCCGTTATCACTGGTGAAGATGACAATGGTGTTTTCGGTTAGACCTTTTTGATCGAGATAATCCAAAAGACGGCCATACTGTTCATCCATTTGGGTAATGCATCCGAAGTAGGTTTGCTCCTGTTCGGTCCGGCCGGGGTACATCTCCTTAAACTTGTCAGCGCATTCCACCGCAATGTGCGGAGTAAAACTCCAAAGGTTCAGGAAGAAAGGTGTATCCGTACAGCTTTCAATGAAATCGATGGCTTCATCGACATACACTTCGGCGGTCCAACGTCCCTCGGTCTGGATTCTTTCCCCGTTCCTTTGCCATTTCGAGTCTTTGTAACTCGTATAGCGTCCCGCGCCGAGCAGGAGGTAATGATCGAATCCATAGTCATGAGGGGTCGGCTCTTCCTTTCGGCCCGAGAAGCTGAGGTGCCATTTCCCGACATGCCCCGTGCGGTAACCGGCGGACTTCAGAAGACGCGGGATAGTGGGGTCTTCGACGGGGATGTGGTGGAAAACGGGGATGCTTTTATCGTCTCCATCGTTGATGATGTGCTTCATACCGAATCGGTTCTGGTCACGCCCGGTGAGGATGCTGGCGCGAGAGGGGGAGCAGACTGGTGATGTCGTATAAAAAGTGGTCAAGTGGCAACCTTCGCTCGCGAGTTCATCAAGGGCAGGAGTTTGCAAGACCGGATGCCCGGCACATCCCATATCGCCCCAGCCCTGATCATCGGCCAATAACAAGACAATATTGGGTCGGGTACACGGATTTTCATCGGAGATTTTTGCGGATTTGCTGCTTTCCACCCAGGCTGGTGAGGAGGAAACCATGGCGATTAACAGAGGAAATAGCCAGGTAAAAGGATTCCTCCGCATCCGATGTTGATTTGGAACTCGGAAATCATTTGGGTTCGAAGAATTGGTCGAACCCTCTCCACACGGGTCAAAAACCACAATAACCTCCTGGATAACTCAAAACGAGTGGGACTATAGTCCCTGGAAAACGTTTTCTCAACCCATGGGAATACCAACTGGAGTCTTCGCGTGCATGTGATCGATTGGGCCATCATCCTTGGATACTTCTTGATGACATTAGGGGTGGGAATTTATTTCACCCGGAAAGCCGGGAAAGACATCGACTCCTTCTTCGTTTCCAACCGAAGTCTTCCCTGGTATTTGAGCGGAATTTCATTGATCGCGACCTCGTTCGCCTCCGACACTCCCCTCTGGATCACCGATCTGGTTCGGACCTATGGAGTGCACTATGTCTGGCAATACTGGGCCCCTGCTCTGGGCGGCACTCTAGCGGTCGTTTTGTTTGCGAGACTCTGGCGAAGGACCGGAGTCCTCACCGATATCGAACTGCTTGAGGTCCGTTACAGCGGGAAGTGGGCGGCGGCGCTGAGGTTTTGGACAGCGTTCGCGACTGCGCTCCTCTTTTGTCCGCTCATCATCGGGTGGGTCAGCAAGGCGATGGAGACCATCACGCGTGAGGCGATGGGGCTTCCGGAAGATTTTCGGGCTTGGACCACCGCACTGGTGATCGCAGTCGCCCTGTTGTCCTGCATGCTTTCGGGACTGTGGGGAGTAGTCTACACCGATTTGGCGCAGTTTCTGTTGGCGACTTTTGGAACCATTGTCCTTGCCGCCATCAGTGTCCAGGAAGTGGGCGGACTCGGAGCGATGATCGACAAACTTCAGGGAATCGAATCCTGGGGGGGAGCCGATCTGAGCCTGCTTCCCCAAGTCGGTTCGGGTCCGGGTCAGATGTCGGGTTGGAATTTCATCGGCTACTTTGGGATCCTGTGGATTCATGTCGCCCAATCCGGCGGGTTCCAAAGCCAGCGCCTCCTCGCCAGCAAAGACCCGCGCCATGCCTCCTTCGCGATGCTCACACTGTCGGTCCTTTATTACGCGGTCATATGTTGGCCCTGGATCATTGTCGCGCTCTGTTCGCTCATCCTTCTGCCGGAGTTAGGTGAGGGTGTCGAACAGGCCACCGCTTATCCCAGGATGATTGTCACCCTTCTACCGGTGGGGTTGAAGGGATTGCTTCTGGTGGCGCTGCTTTCGGCGTTCATGTCCACCATCAGCACGATGCTCAATTGGGGATCGTCTTATCTGATCAACGATTTGTACAAACGATTTTTAGTCCGCGACAAATCGGCGCACCATTATGTGACCATGGGCCGTTGGGCGACCTTCTTCATGGCGGCGGCGGGGGGAGTCATCTCTTATCTCGGCGACTCGATCCTTCAGCTTGTCTTTATCGCCTTCGTATTGTGGGGAGGGTTCGCGGTGATCGGGGTGATGCGTTGGTATTGGCCGAGAATGAATGCATTGGGAGAACTGGCCTCGTCGGTGGGCGCTTATACCCTATCGGCGCTGATGACTTTGGGCGGTGTGTTCGACGCTCCTGGGCGAAAACTCTTCGGGTGGGAGACCGATCTGAGCACGGACCCGGACCTCTTGGGGGCGCGCATGTTGCTGATGGTCCTGGTGATGGTGGTCTTGGCGGTAGTCTTCACCTTCTGTTCCTCGCGGACCAGCGATGAGAAACTCAAAGAATTCCTCCTCCGGGCGCGACCCTTCCACCTCTTCTGGAGATCGACCATGGAGCGGCTAGGCATTCAGTATGAGGAAGGCGAACACATCGGAAGGACTCTTGTGTCCTGGATTCTGATTCTTGTCTCGGTATATGGACTCCTGTTTGGAATTGGAAAATTGTTATTGGGAAGCTGGTGGGTGGGGGTGATCTGCCTGGTTGTTTTCATCGTCGCGCTGAAGGTGAGTGTCAACAGAATCAACCAGGATTTCCAGCGAGACTCCATGGCTGATGCGTGAGGTCATCCCCTGGCTCGTGAATCCCTTCGTGCTGTCGCTCGACCGATGACGTAGCGTTGTCTTCCAGCTTCTGATCCACTACTTGGCAGATACACCCAATGTCCGGAGGTGCAACGACCCGAAGACACCCACGGCAAACGCGATAATCAATGGGACCCCGACTATTGTTGCACTCGCCGGATCTGGAGGTGTTAGGAGGACGGCAAGAGCGAAAAGAATAATCGCAGTTACAAACCATCTCCGGTGGCGGCCGCGTAAAACCATTAGTGCAGGAAGACTCAGAATAAGAATCATGATTTCCCCTGATCCAACGCC
>JAJDBZ010000378.1 GCA_029261095.1 Candidatus Omnitrophota bacterium
CTGGCGTCTTCTTTATCATCCGAAGACCCACATTCGGTGGGGTGGCGGCATTCTTGCAGTTAACGCTGCTGCTGTGGCCGATTGCGACGATTTTGGCCCTGGCAGCTTTGGGTCAGCACAACCGCGAACTCGCCATCTCCAACAATTTTACTTTCAGGTGGATGTGAGAAGATGAGGATTGGACAGTTCTCAATCGGTAAACCGGGGAAACTTTTGTCGCCATGGGGACCCAACTTATTTCGGCTTTCTTAACTGCGAGGAATAACAGTATGAAGAAAAATTTGTGCACGGTATCCAGTTTCGTTCTCATTGTGTTTGCACTGACCCTTCCGAGGATGTCATCGGGAACCTATTTCCCCTCGAAACACTCCCAAGAACCCGCTGTATTGTCGCTCACGATTGGCGAGAGGCAGCTATTCCTCGATGACTACTCCATCGCCAAAATTGAGAATCTCGACCGAACCCTGCACCAGCCGCAGAAGAAAGGGGCGGTGGTCATCCCCGACCGCCCGTGGGAAGTCTCCCTCCAGACTCGATGCGCTCCCGCGTGGGATGCTGAACGTGGCCTTTATAAATTATGGCTCATCACTTCGACGCGAACTTCAGACGAGGCGGGCACAACTTACGCTGAGAGCCAAGATGGAATCCATTGGACCAAGCCGAATCTCCGTCAACGTGAAATCGAAGGTTCCTTGGAAAACAATTTCGTGGCGTTGGAGCCCACCATGAAGTGGCCGGAAAACGCGATTGAGAATGTGGTCTACGACTCGGAGGATTCCGATCCATCGAGACGGTTCAAGGGGTTCCTCGGTTGTTTTGACCGTGAACCCATTTTCAGCCCGGATGGAATCCGTTGGTCTCGTCCGGGCCTTCCAAAAATTCCCTCGCAGGATGAATCCAATCTCAGTTACGATTCGAAGACCCGAACCTTCATCGCGACTCTGAAGCAGACCGGCCCTTTTGGTCGATCTCATGGCCTCGCCACGAGTCACGATTTCATCACCTGGACAACGCCGGAGCTGATCTTTCACGCGGACGAGGAAGATCAACTTCGCGCGAAACGAAACATCGCAGAGCGTCTGGCCAATCCGAAATTGGCCCCACCCATGCACTCCGATCCGACGGCTTACAAGGCCGACATCTATAACATGCCAATCTTCCGATACGAGGGCCTGTACGTGTCGCTTCCATCGGTTTACCACACGACATCGCTTGGTGCTGAAGGTGATGATGGATTCCACCTGATTCAACTTGCCTGCAGCCGTGACCTTCACGAATGGATTCGAGTGGGTGACCGACAGGCTTTTATTGGGCCTTCCAACAAGGGGATTGGCGCCTATGACACGATGCAGATTCTTCCACCCAGTGCTCCAGTCATGCGCGGCGAGGAAATGTGGTTCTACTACACGGGCATCAAGTATCGATCGGTTCCAAAAGACCGTGATCCGACCTGGGGGGCTGTCTGTCTGGCCACCCTTCGACGGGATGGCTTCGTTTCTCTGGATGCAGGCGACACCCCGGGGGTGCTCACCACGAAACCTTTCACCACCGAAGGAGATCAGATCCATGTCAATGTCGACTCGGGGTCAGGGACTCTGTTTGTGGAAGTACTGGATGAGGAGGGATCTCCCATCGCGGAGTCCCAGCCCATTGTCGGAGATTTTCCGAAAGCGTCCGCCGAATGGAAATGGGGAGGCATCGATAATCTGGACGGGCCTGTGCTCTCACTTCGTTTCACCTTTCGCAATGCGAGTCTCTATTCCTTTTGGTTTTCAGAGTGAATTTTTCAACTGCTTAATTCAACTTGGTTACGCCCCTCCAAAGGGGAAAGGAACCATCGCCGTTTTTCTTCAGCTGACCGGCTTGCTCTGTTCGGTCGCTACACTTCTGGTGCTAGCCGCTTTGGGACAGCACAACCGTGAGCTCGCGATTTCAAACAACTTTACCTTCAGGTGGATGTGAGAGGGCTGTTAGTAGGAGTGAACTAAGGGGTAGTGAAGCGCACCGAAAGATTTAAAAACTCCGGATGCGTAGTAGGAAAAACAAACCATACTCTTTTTTCAGGAGTCCACCCACCTCGAGGCGTCCACCAACCGAAACGACGCCATTGCGGATGAACTTCATCGTGAGGTTTGTCGTCGACGTGAAAGACTGTTTCCATCCGGAAATCAGTCTTTCCGTTTGCGGAATGACTGAAATATCTAATTTTCCTAGCTGGGTCCCGATGACCTGTAGCCCTGTACGCTTCTGACCCTGGATCGAACCAACATAAAATCCAAGTACCGAATCCTCTCACTTGCGGAATCCCATTCCGGCCTTGGAAAACCCTGAAATACCCATTCTCACACTGATTGATTCGACCTTTCGTTCTCATCAGGTAGTCGGGATCGCGCAGCAATTTCGATATCCTCCTCACTGGGGACAGAATTCTCCCCCCCAGTCCAACGGCGGATGCCTGACGGACCGCCTCGTCGAACAATCCGGCTGATGGTCTCAATGTGGTCGGCGTCGTCTAGGACTCAAAAGGGGAACGCGTATGGACGTCCCCATTGGTCTCCGACTCCGCCTCGCATGATTTCATCAGCCGAAAGATATTTAAACTTTGATCACTTAGTACGATCGTACAGATTGGTAGATCCAATCGATATAGGAAACAGCGGAAACACCGGAAAATGTCAAAACCTGAAAAAACATTCAAAGTCGGACCCGTGCGAGCATCGGTCTGTCGAACCCCCATTCAACAAAACGGGAGAAACATCCTTTTACCGAAGGTCGTGATCGAGGTCCGCTACAAAGACAAGAGCGGTGTCTGGAAGGGAACCAACAGTCTCAGTCTCAACGATCTCCCCAAAGCCGTGATCGCGCTCCAATCGGCCTACGAATACCTTCTCGAAAACAAGGATCATCCAGCTGAAAGTGGTCCTACCGATTCAGTTGTATCATCAGAGTACAGCACCCCCCGAGGCATTCCATCGCCTCGTTTCGCTTCTTAGTCCAAGAATTTTCCGCAGAAAAGTACTTAAAGCCCCGGTTCCTTACCCGTGGATATAAGGGAGGTGATTGAACATGAAACGCGGAAGACCCCCAAAGTGTCCGTACTGCGGGTCCAACAAATCTCTTTCGAAGGGATACCGGTACACCGCCACAATGGGCGCGCGACCTTTGCGAAAGTGCAAGACATGCGGTCGTAAGTACACTTTTCGGAATAGACATCAAAGCAAGCAGCAAACAAAGAGAAAGAAATCCTTCATTCTCGAATCCTTTTTTACCTGATTCGTAAATCCTTCAGGCATACACATGCTGAAACCCTCACCACAAGTCGATTCCCCGTAACCCCAATTCACCAGAAAGGAGGTTAACCCAGTAGCACACCGGGATCCGGGAAACCGTTTGTTGAGGCGACCAGCCTGATGCAGATA
>JAJDBZ010000379.1 GCA_029261095.1 Candidatus Omnitrophota bacterium
GATCGGATCGTAAAAGAGACTGTTGATCGTAAAATCGCGACGGCGAGCATCGGTCTTCGGATCGATCGAGTAGTGGACTTCTTCCGGGCGGCGGCCATCCAGATACTTTCCATCTGTCCGAAGGGTGGCGACCTCAAACCAGAACCCTCCAAACGGAACACGCGCCACGCCGAATGATTCGCCCACCAGGATCGATTTCTCGAACAACGGGAGGATCTCATCCGGCCGTGCCGATGTTGCAATGTCGATGTCATTCAAGGGAAGTCCCAGGAGCCGATCCCTTACCGCTCCTCCCGCCCAGTAGGCCAGGAAGCCCTTCTCCTGTATCGCGGCACACAGGTCCCGTCCCGCCGCTTTCAGGGCCTCTTCATCGATGGGGGGCTCCAGCTTCGTGGGGGAGAGGTTCATCTTGGAATCATTATGGGAGAGGGTCGGGGGAATGGGAATTGGGGGGGATCAACGCTCTCAGTTCCCGACGATCAATGAAGGAAATCCTGAAGGCTCAGTGAGGTTCCCATTCCATCCTCAGCTTCCGTCCACTCACCGCGCAGTCTCGAAGGTAGTTGTTGATCAGGGTTTGGTACGGGACGCCGGTCTTTTCAGCCATCTGTTTGAAGTAATCTATGACATCGCGGTCCAAACGCATGGTTACTCGCTGCTTGAGGTTTTTGGTGTAGGGGTTTTTCTTCCCCCTCATATTTGAAAAGTCGTAATGGGCTCTCATGGTCTCATTCTCCAATAATCCTTTTCTTCGCCGGGTTCCATTCAAACCTAATCCCATCCATATGCACACTGTACGGACATCTATACGAAAAACCAAGGGGCGGTTTATGTTATCTAATCACAGTTTGAGCAAGGTTTAGTACACGCGCCCAGGCAGGTATGTGAGGAGATTCATACAAGCAAATGGTATCCGTACATCCCCAGATCAATCGAGGTGGTAAATCCTCACCGCCGCAGCCTCCCCAGCGACTCCTCGAAGGGTGGATACAACACCCCCTCCTCGCAGATGATGGCGGCGATGTATTTCGCGGGAGTGACATCGAAGGCGGGATTATAAACTTTGACATTGGCGGGGGCGGTCCGGGTGGTCTGCCAGCCAGCGACCTCGACGGATTCGCGTTCCTCGATAGGGATTTCATCCCCGCTCGCGAGCGAAAAATCGACTGTCGACAAGGGCGCAGCGACATAGACTGGGATACCATGCTCTTTGGCGAGGACCGCGAGACTGTAGCTCCCAATTTTGTTGGCGGTGTCCCCATTGGCGGCGATCCGATCCGCGCCAAAGATGACCGCGTCAAGACCTTTTGTCTTCATCACATGCCCCGCCATGTTGTCGCAGATGAGCGTTGCTTCAACTCCCGCCTTCATCAGTTCGAACGCAGTCAGGCGGCTCCCTTGAAGCAATGGCCGTGTCTCGTCGACATACACACCGATCTTCTTTCCATGCTCCGCGGCCTTGAGGATCACACCTAAGGCGGTGCCGTAATAATTCCCGCAAGCCAGCCCTCCGGCGTTGCAGTGGGTGATGACCTGCGCCTGTTGCCCAAGAAGTTCCGCGCCAGCGATAGAGAGACGTTCGCAGACCTCGGTGTTCTCCACATCGATGGCACGCGCCTCCTCCAGCAGCGCTTCGCGCTGGTCCTTAAGAGGCTGTGTCGCAACCTCGTCCACTTTCCTTTTCATTCGATCGAGGGCCCAGAAAAGATTAACAGCGGTGGGTCGCGAAGTGGCGAGATAATCGCATCCCTGTTTGACCTCTTCCGCGAACTCTTTCGGATCGTTCTTCTTGGAAAGCATTGCCGCCAGCACCGCTCCATAAGCGGCCGAGACTCCGATTGCCGGAGCCCCTCGAACACGCAGGCTCTTAATTGCCTCCCAGAGGGACTCAAGTGTCTCGCAGACAATTTCCTTTTCCTCATGTGGCAAGAGGGTTTGATCGATGAGACCAACACCGCTCTCTTCCCACCAAATGACACGCAGCTGAGACATGAAAAATTCCTTTCGGTTAATCCTTGCGGGGATCAAACGCGTCGCGCAGGCCATCCCCCAAGAAATTGAATGCGAACACTGTGATGAAAATCGAGACCCCCGACGCGAGAATCCATTTTTGGTTCTCAAGGACATCGATATCCTGGGCCTCACGGAGCATCAGTCCCCAGGAAGCGTTCGGTTCCTCGATTCCGACTCCGAGAAAGGAGAGCGCTACTTCGCCAAGAATGTACCCCGGAACCATGATCGTGCCCGCCACGATCAGATAAGTAAAAGTCCCTGGGAGAATGTGACGCATCAATACTCGAAGATGGGACGCTCCGATGACTCTCGCCGCAAGCACATGCTCGCGTTCCTTAAGCGAAAGCACCATCCCTCGAATAACACGAGATAACCCCGCCCAGTAAATAAACCCGAGGATCGCGACGATTAACAGATAGATCTGTGCGGATGATAGGTCCGTGTCTTTCCCGAAGGTCGACCGCATCGCCAATATTAAGTAAAGACCGGGTATCGAGAGAATCAGCTCAACCCACCGCATGAGCAAAGTGTCCGCCCAGCCACCGAAGTAACCTGCGATTCCTCCGAAAAAAGTTCCCAGACTCAAGGTGATGAAAATTCCGATTAACCCGACGGAGAGAGAGATCTGACCACCGACCAAGAGACGTGACCAAACATCGCGACCGTATTTATCGCACCCAAGGGGATGGAGTTCGCCATCCCCCTCGACCTGAACAAAGTGTCGGTCGGTCGGGAAAAGGAACCAGAGTTTGTAAGGGTAACCGCGCCCGAAGAATTGTACGGAGTACTTCTCATCGGGAATGATCTCGTAGCTAAGATCATCCAGGTCGACGAGTTCGGCTCCATACACAAAGGGGGGCCAATGAAAATCGCCTTCTTCATCAAAGACATGCATCCAGTTGGGCGGGCGATAGGAGGAATCGAGGTTGCCCAAACCGATCGGATCTGAGAGTGCGAAGAACTGGGCGAAGAGAGCGAGAAAATAGAGGACCCCCAAAATGCCTAGCCCGGTCATAGCGGTCCCGTTCCGAAGCAACCGCTGAATGCTTAGGCGGAGAGGGGAGAGGTTTTTTTGGGGGGGCTGGGTTTCGTTCATCCTGTCTCTTCTTTTGCCGAGGTTGAATCACGAAAGCCCCGAAAATGGCCGAAATTCACGAAAACATTTCAAGAATATCGGATTTCGGGACAGGTCCTTCGTGCTTTTCGGCAACCTTCGCGTGCTTCGTGATTCAATCATCTCTTACCCCCCGAAGGATTCAACCCCTCGACAGCCCTCACAACCGCGTCATGAAAAGCCTGCCGGAGCGGTGTCCGCTCCGCATCCTCCCTCCTGGGGTGGATCGCGTTGGTTAAGAGAATCACGGCCACATCGTAGTCCGGGTCCATCCAAAGGCTAGTGCCAGTGAAACCTGTGTGACCGAAGGTTTTCGCAGAGATTAACGATCCCGATTTCTGCCCACGTTCTTCTTGTAGCCACCACCCCAAACCTTGAAAATCTTCCTTCGGAACGGTTTGTGCAGTCAGCATGGTCTCCACAGTCTCTTCCTTCAGGATACGAACTCCATTCCATTCCCCCCCCTGAAGCATCATTCGGCAGAACACCGCGAGATCGTAGACGGTAGAGAAGAGGCCTGCGTGGCCCGCGATTCCACCGAGGGAATATGAGTTCTCGTCATGAACCTCTCCTCGCATGACTTTGTCGCGCCAGGGACAAAGCTCGGTCGCAGCGGTGCGGGTCCATTCGTGGTAGGGGGGGTTAAAAAAAGTCTTGGTCATTCCGAGTGGTTCGAAAAGATTCTTCTCGACGAATTTGTCCAACCACAGACCGCTGATCTCTTCGACCAACCAACCCGCCACGATAAACCCCGTGTCACTGTAAACCCTTTTTTCTCCAGGTTTCGATCTCAATGGGAGGTCAAACAAATGACGACGGTAGATCACCTTGCCGCGGTATTCCTTGGGAAAGCCAATCAAGGGAGGAAGACCGGAGGTGTGTGTCAGAAGGTTCCAAACGGTGATGTCTCGAAATCCCTCTCGATCGAAATCTTGCATATACATCGCCACAGGATCCGAAAGACTCACCTCGCCACGGTCGACCAGGATCATGATAGAGGTGGTGGTAGCCACCATCTTAGTGAGCGAAGCCAGATCGAAGAGTGTGTCGTTCCTGATTGGAACGGGTTGAGGGATTCTTTGGATGAACCCGGCTGTTCCGTGATAGACGATTGAATCGCCGAGGAGAACCATCGCCTCCGCGCCCGCGACTTGTTTCTTATCAGTCGCCTCACGCAGGCATGAGTCCAACGCGACTGTCAGAGTAACCGGGAGACCAACCTCGTCAGGTGCGACCCGTGCCAGTTGCTCCGAGAAGGCTAAATTCGGAAGCAGCAGCGACAAGAAGAGAAAAGGCTTTGGCCTCCAAAAGAACCATGCCATCAAGTTGGCGCTCAACGCACCTCTCATTCGGAACGGATTCTTCACTCCGAAGGTTGCTCAGGTTCTTTCTTTTCCGGGACCACAAAAATTTGAGAGGCACGGTGTGTGTCCCCATAGATATCCTTTTCGATAATCGTGACCTCATGGGTGCCGGGTTCCAGATCATCTGGAAGTTTTGCAAACCAAAGATGAGTGGTACGCCCATTCGGCTGTTGCGCAGCCTTGTGAAGCTCTTCGTCGCGGTTCTCCCAAAGGTTGCGTACAAACGGGTCTTCGGTCACTCGACGTTCCATTGCCTGGGGTTTGCCCTCATCGATTCGATAAGCGACATGAGAGCGACTTGATCCCGCGAAGACATTGGCGATGATTTCTTTTTCACCTTCTTCAACTGTTCCGGTTGGAGAAATGATTCGAATCTGGTGCGCCCACCCCTTGCCAGAGGGTTTATAATTGGTCTTATAACTCGACCCATGAATCTTGAGGATTGTGTACCCGTTTTCGATCCCATCGGATGTGATGGCGATGGGAATGCCACGCTCGTCTCGCATTCCCTTCCACCATGCGCCGCAAACCGTGACATTGATGAGATGGTGGATTTCGCCACGGCTCATCGGTTCCGAGTGTTCGGCGATAAAAATATGCTCTTGAGTGTGAGTGTGAGCTGCGAGAGCTAAGACCTTCCGTTCTTCGAGGAGTGCATAGAGTTTGTCGCGGTCTTGAGTCTCTCCTCCCCATTCGCGTTGGAGAGGAATGTGCATCATGACCACCACCAATCGGTCGATGGGTTGAAACCGAAGTATCTGTTCGACCCACTTCAATTGGGTGTCGCCGAAGAGACCGATGTACCCACCCTGTCGTCCGGTCTCCTTCTGTTTCTCTTCGAGGAAATGTTCCCAATGGACATTGTCGAGGCTGAGGAAAAGAACTTCCCCCTGAAAGAAGGCATAGTAATTCGGGCCGTAAACTCGATGCCAAGTTTCATCGGAAAACTCGTCAGTAGGTGAATCGAAATTGAGGTCGTGGTTCCCGATGATATTGTACCAGGTCTTGCCCAGTTTCCCGACCACTTCGTTGTAGGGTTCAAAAAGAGCGAGGTTGTTGTTCATGACATCGCCAAGAGTGACCCCAAACGCCGCTTCATGAACAGCGGGTTCGTTCATCATCTCCGCCACGACATCGTCACGGATGTATTCGACTTCTCGGTAGTCCGAGGGTTGCGGGTCCCCGAATACCACCACGTCGAAATCGGTTTTCGAGTCGACAGGAATGAGGCCGAAATTAATCGTATCAGGTAGGGGTCCGGTGGGGGCCACACCCTCAAATTTTTGTTGAGGCGACCCATTCGGTTTGTGAACATAGAAAAACTGGGGAAGGTGATCTTTGTTTACCGGTAAATCGAAAGCATCCGGTTTGATGACGATGACAATGTCATCATCATCGACTTCGATTTGGTACTTTCCTCCCGAATCGGTTTTGACTACATCACGTTGGTTCGAGACAAGTATGTTTGGAATCCCATTCTCTCCATAATCCTGCTTGCCATTACGGTTGATATCGGCAAAGACCGTTCCTTTCGCTGTTTCGGCTGAGACACCCTCCAGCACCGTAAATTGACACATTATGATAAGGACCCAAAAAAGCCCAAACAATTTCCTTGTGCTATGCATGTTCTTCTCCTCGAAAACCTGGCTTGGATACAATATGAGAGAGGCTAAACTGATTGATGCAGTGTTGCAAAGACACTGAACAGGAAGTAGATACCTGTATTTTGAGATTGCGGATTGGGTAAATCTTGCACATGAGAACCTTTTTGGCTCTATTTTGAAATTTACCCATTTTTGACATGACAGAAGGCATCAAAAGCTTAAAGATAGCTGCGGGCATTCCAAGAAATGGGAGGACTAAACAATGACTGATGCAGTCGTGAATGGGGTGGAGGCGGAGATACTTACCACGAAACGGATCGATACAGTCAAATGGATTCGATTCAACCGGCCCGAGGTTCGGAATGCAATTTCGAAGGAGGGCGCGGATCGTCTCTGTGAAGAGCTTCTGAGCTCAAGAGACGAGGGAGCGAGAGTCGTTGTCCTGACTGGGAAGGGCGGCGCGTTTTGTTCCGGAGCCGATCTCAAAGCCACCGGATTGGAACCCGGAAAGACCGACCAACTGACCGACATTCTGGAAGAGCACTACCACCCGATGCTCATGGCGATCGCCGAGCTTCCTATCCCCGTAATCGCAGCGGTGGATGGAATAGCTGCCGGGATCGGGAGCGACATCGCCCTTGCGTGCGACATTCGTCTCGCGAGTGACACTGCGGTCTTCTCGGAACTCTTTATCAACATCGGCCTGATTCCCGATGGTGGAGGAACCTATACCCTCGCGCGTCTGATCGGGATGGGGCGAGCTCTCGAGATGGCTTTATCCGGGCTGCCGGTCAAAGCGGAGCAGGCTTTGGAGTGGGGAATGGTCAATCAGGTCTATCCGGCCGATAACTTCAAGCGTCATGTCCAGGCCTACGCAGAAAAATTTACCTTCAAACCTCCGTTGGCTGTCGAACGAACCAAGAAAGCGATCCGTGAAGCTTGTGGAGAGGGATCTTTTCATGACGCTCTGAAAAGGGAATCCCATCTTCAAAAAGAACTCTTTACCTCACAAGATTTCATGGAGGGCGTCACCGCGTTCCGTGAGAAAAGGTCCCCACACTTTCGAGGAAGGTAATCGATGAATTCTATTCCAAATGAGATGACCGCGGCCCGGCTCTATGAACCGGGCCGCGTTGTTATAGAGCAGATCCCCACTCCCGAACCGGCCCCCGGTGAAGTCCTTGTCCAGATTGCCGCTTGCGGAGTCTGCGGTTCCGATGTGCATATCACCGTGGAGAAATCGCAGTTCTTGGCCGAGTACCCTCGCACACCCGGGCACGAGGCCTCGGGTCGGATCGTAGCGGTCGGTGAGGGTACAGAGGATTGGTCGGTGGGCGACCGTGTCGCAATCTGGTGCGGAATCGTATGTGGAAAATGCGAGTCTTGTCGTGCGGGAGAGGAAAACCTGTGCGACGATTTCAAGGTGGCCGGATACGATTGGGATGGTGCCTATGCGCAATATATGAGAGTTCCTGTTCCGTGTCTCCTCAAACTCGATGATCGAGTTCCATTTGAGATCGGGGCGATTCTCTCGGATGCAGTCTCCACTCCATATCATGCTTTGGCGGTTCGTGGGAATCTGCAACCGGGAGAGCGGGTTGCTGTTTTCGGCTGCGGTGGATTGGGTATTCACGCAGTCATGCTCGCGAAAATGCTGGGTGCGCTGGAGGTCTTCGCCATCGATCCGCGAGAGTCGGCCTTAGAAAGAGCAAAGGAGTACGGGGCGGACCACCTGATTCAAGTCGGCCAGGGGCTACCGCCCTACAAACAAATTCGTGAAGCGACAGGCGGGCGAGGAGTCGATGTGGCCATTGAGTTAGTCGGCCGGGAGGACTCGATCGAAGAGGGAACCAAGTGCCTGGCCCGTCGTGGAAGGCTTGTCTTGGTGGGGATCGGGAGAATTCGCCCAAAGATGCCACTCATCGAACCCTTCGTGGCCTTCAGCCACTCTATCCTCGGCTCGTTTGGAGCTCGGAAAGAAGACCTCATGCAACTGCTTGGGTATGCGGCCGAGGGTCGATTCGATCTTTCCAAATCGATCAGCGACCGAAGGCCTCTGGAAGATTTGAACGATTGCCTGACCGATTTGCATGAGAAGCGGGGAGACCCGATTCGGATTGTGATTCAGCCGAATGGGGAGATGGCGTAGAAAACCCCTCTTCTTCGATTAAGTTAATAGAAATGACAGAAGACCGATTTCTTCAAGATTATCAGGCCACCTTTGAAACCTACAGTTCCACAGAGGACCGATTCATTAATTTCTGTGCAGAGGGTCGAACTAAGGGAATTGATAGCGTTCCAGTTCGAGTGATTCCCAAGAACGGTCCAGAGTGGTTTGGTTCCTTTAAGGGTGGCAAGTACGGGGGAGTCACCGGGCTGTTTTCGACTCCGTCGCCTTTGGAGTTGCTGGTGGTCGTCGATGGAGAGGGTTATTGGGTGAACACGGAGGATCCGCGAGATTTCACGATTCTACAAGTGGGTTGGATTCGGGATATCCAGCATGTGGTTTCCCACCAACTAATCGTCTTCGCCGATTCCGCCGATTTGTACGCTCATCGGTCAAGAAAATTGTTATGGAGAACGAATGGATTGGGGATAGATGGTGTGAGATTCGTCGATCACGATGACAATTCGATCTATTGCGAAGTCTTTGAACCGGTTGGAGAGGAAACTTTAAAGGCCAAAGTATCGCTTTCAAATGGTGCGTTCACACGTTAAGAAAAAAACAGGCCGCGAAAGTACCCATTCCGCAGCCTGTTTCAATTTATCCTCGAAGATTTATCTTGCTGTAATTGTCTCCCCTACTCCTCCACAATAAACCCGTGATAGAGGCCCATGTAGTAAGACAGCAGGTACACCGCGCCGTCGGCGAGGCCGGTTCCATTGCCACCATAGTTGGGAGCGAAGGGATTGGTGTTCCAGTGATTGAAATGTCTTTCATCGGCCGGAAGGACTTTGCCGTTGGTCCGAACAACTTGTAAACGATTCCCCGCCTCATAGGGTTCCTGCGCCGCTTGCCGTGACAAGGGGACGAGATCGATACGGTGGTCGTTGGTGTGACGCCAATCGAACCGATCCAGAGGAAACCGTTTGAGCGTGTCGATACTATCTTCGAGCCACCCCTCCCATGGAGAAATATCGTGAACACCCCAGGGGTTTGCATATTCGACACCGATCCCCTGGCTGGCATAACAGAAATTGAAGAAGGGGTTCATCTCGGGAAACTCGAGAATCCAATACTTATAGAAGGAGTAGGTCATCTCTTTCTTCAGCTGCGGGTTGTCGGTGTATTTCAGGAGATTGTAGTAACACATGATCGCCATCTCATCGTCGGACTGATTCCCGGAACCGACGCCCCTTTGGATCTTGGTCACCATGGCGTTGGTGTGGAAGGCATGATCCTTCATGAGCCGCTTGATTTCCCTTTCGTACATTTCATCCCCGGTCATGTGGTGGGCGACTGTCAGGTAAGAAAGAATGCTAAGCGATTTCAATCCGCGTTCGTTATACCAATCGTGGTTTTGGTTCAGGTTCTCAGGGCTGTAATCCGACCACCGTGTCGGAGTGCCATCGTGGTCCATGAGTCGATAGTTGTTCCTGACGAGGTGATCGGTCATGTTCCGGACGATTTCTCGGACACGCTCTTTCTCTTCCTCGGTCTCAGCGACGAGATCGTAATAGAGGGGGTAAAAGAAATAGTGACCATCGAGCTCGTCGGAACTGGTGTCGGACTTGTACCAATAGGTCTCATCCTTGTTGAGCGGCCATCTGGGTTCATAAACTTTCCAGAGGTAGTCGTTTCTCTCGCGGTTTCTTTGTTGGCCCTCTAGGGTGTAAGAAGGATGACGGTTTGGGTTGATGTCGGTGTCGGGCCCTTCGTTGGGGACGGGGATAACTGTCCGAGCCACAAACCCTGCCTGTTGGTCCACCTCTCCTTCGATGGGGGCGATGCTGAGGAAGCGGAGCGCTTCAAAAGCCTGTTTAGCTCGTCGCTTCGATTCCGGATCCTTAGTCGCGCCATAATCGAAACACTCGCCGGCGCCATACATCGCGGTCCACAGGCCGTCGTTGTCGCTATCGTGGTTGGAGACTCCGATGAAATGCCCGGGGACTTTTGTGCGGGCTTCGAGGACATAGCCAAACTCGGTGCGGCGGTTGTATTGGTCGATGAGTTCCTCGTAATGATCCGCCTTTTTCGCGAGAGTCATCGGAATGAATCCGATCATGCCGACACCTTCATTCGTGGCGAACCAGGCGTTGCCTTTGGAGTCGACCGCGACATCGCGAACCTCATCGCCGGGGAGCCAGCGTTTCCCTTGGCGGTAGTTCCAGGTCTCGCCATCGAAATGGATCGCGCCGATCTGGGTCCCGAACCAAACCCTGTCGTCCGGTCCGATCGCCATGCAAGTGAAATCATTATAGGGAAGTCCATCCTGTCCAGTGTAAAGAGTCCACTCTTCGCCCTTTCGGACTCCAACCCCTTGAGGTGAGCAGAACCAGAGGTTGCCCTTAGAATCGTAGGCGACTCCCTTGACATCAGTTGGCGCCCAACTGCGTGAACCGTCGCGAGGGAATATTTCTTTCACTTCCTTTTGCTGATTAATGGTGAAGAGCCCCTGTTCGCCTCCGACCGCTCTTTCACCCGTGTCTTTCTCCGCTGTCGCAAAGACTTTTCCATAGGAATCTTTCTCAGGAAGATCCTCGACTTTATCTACATCGCTTTTGGTCTCCTTGCTCCACTTCGTACCATCGAAAACGAGCGAACCCTTGTCGGTTCGAATAGAGACTTTGTCGTCTTCTCCCACGGCGATGCTCAAGAAATCTCCAGTCGGCAGCGCTGTTGGATCCTTGGCGGTTTCCTGCTTGGACATCGCTCCGATTTTGACCAGGTAGTCCTGGGAATAGAACGATTTAGAGATCTCTTGGGGAAAGGTTCCGACCACCGCGCGGTTTTCAGGGGATTGACTGAGTTGCGCGGAAGCGGAGACGCAGCCGATGGTGATTAGAAGAAGGCAAATGATTCGATGATGCATGGGGTTCACTCCTCAAAATGAAGTTGGAATTGCAATTGTCCAATGTGACGGAAACGGGGATTATAGCGGAGGCGAGGACCGAATTTAATCCGAGGTCGGGACGATCGATTTTGGATCGACTTCCTTGAGTTCCAACACCGCCTGAATGATCTCTCCGATTACCTGGTTCGGAGTCGATGCCCCGGCGGTGAATCC
>JAJDBZ010000380.1 GCA_029261095.1 Candidatus Omnitrophota bacterium
ACCACCGCGCCACTTTCCGCCCATCCGCCTGAAGGATTGAGATACCCATCCACATATCTCTCAGCGTTCCATTTGGGAAACCGTGCTTGCAAATCCACCATCCCGATGCGATCCAGCATATTTCCCCGACTGGTCAGAAAACGATAACTCTCGTATTCGAATCCACCGGGTCGCATCTCCTCCCGAGTCATGAACATCATCCCTGTCCGATGAAAGAGATCCTCCCCCCATTGTTCGTTCCACCGCGCCCAACCCTTCAAGGCCGCGTCCATCATCGAGACATAGATTTCATCGTCGCCATAGTCGTTGCGAACCGCCTTAGTAATGTCAGTGGAGGAGGCATGAGGAGTAGGAAGCGGACCCGGATCGACTACGGTCACCCGATGTCCGCGCTGATGAAGTTCCAGCGCGGCGGTGATTCCGAAGATACCGCAGCCGACAATGAGGATGGATTCGCTCATATCTTCAATACCCCCGGCGCTCACTCACTCATCAGTTCCACCAGCCTTTTTACACAGACCTCCCAACTCCGCTCTCCGGTTACCCAATCATGTCCCGCTTTGCCCATCTCAATCATTTCCTCGGATGAAGAGAGCAGGGAGGTGAGAGTTGTGAAGAAGTCCTCTGGATCACTTGGATCGAATAAGAGTCCCGTCGACCCTTCGATGAGAGCGTCGGGGATCCCGCCGGAACGACCGCCGATGGTCGGTTTCCCACAGGCAGCCGCCTCCTGGAGAACGAGACCCAGACCTTCGACACTGGCTCCCTCCTGTTTAGCGGGAAGGAGAAAGAGATCACAGGCCTGGTAGAATTGAGGCAGGTCCTGGTCCGCGATCAACCCCCAAAATTTAACTTTCGCCTGGAGTCCCAGTTTTTCCACCTGCTTTTTTAATGATTTCTCTTCCGGTCCTCGTCCAACAATCCAATATTCGATGTCTTTCCATCTCTCGCAGAGTTTCGGGAGACTGTCGATCACGAGCCGATGGTTTTTCCGATCGATGAGACGACCGACCGAGAGTAGGATTGGACCCTTTGAATTGGGAGAAAGTTTCATCCGTGCCTTTCCGGGAATTTTTTCCGGTGTGAAAGTTTCGATATCCACTCCGAGCGAGCACAGAAAAATCTTTTCGGTCGGAACGCCAAATCTGATCAATTCTTCACGTGTAAATCGGCTGATCGCGAAAACTTTTTCCGCGTTGGAATAGAGTTTCAAAAGGATCGCCTTCATCCAAGCGGAATCCTCATACTTCAAGAACTCAAACCCATAGGCAAAGAGGGAATAGGGGGGTATCGATCCGAACTTTTTTCCCATCCAACCATACAGTCCTCCGAAGGAGGGGTTGATGGCCAAGACCCTGTCCGTTTTGGAGAGAATTGTTTTCCGAAAGTCTCCACTTTGAATAAAACCGGGCAGAACACGTGTGATTCCCCAATGGTATCCCGAGAAGCGTTTCACCGGAAAAGGCACGCCCCTATCATAGGCATCGCCCCCTTCGAGTTTAGGAGCGAGCACTCCGGACAGATTGCCAGTACGGTGGAGATAATCGGCGAGATCGGTGGAGAGGCGAGAGAGCCCCCCCTCGATCGGCGGGAAATCGGCGGTGATGAGAGCGATTCTCAAAGACGACTGAGAACGAACTGGTTGATGAATTCCTTATCCTCGGGATTAATTTCAGTAAAACAGACGGCGATACCGTGACGGTACTCCCGTCCGGGAATTTCTTTCTCGATCCACACTGCTTTACCAATCGCCGGTATGGGCTCTTTCCGAGTTGGAATCAAGATTTTAATATCAATCTGGTTCTTAAAGAGAAGAAAATCATCGACAATACTCTGGTTCTGTTTGGTCAGGTGAGTATCCAGGAGTTCAATAAACACACCGCCAGCGCTGATATCGCGAGACTGCGCTGAGCGATACTCCATATCGCGGATGACTTCGGAGGAACCGACCAGTTTAAACTGGACATCAATTCGTTCCTGGAGTCGTTGATGTTGGCGCTGGTTGGCTGGGTCCGTGGACTGCTGCATAGGTCCCTCTTCTTTAATGATTTGAATCTTAAAGGTTCACCTTCAAGAATTACTATGCTATCACGCCTCCAAATAGGTCACAAGATATGAATCAGGATCTTGCCACAGTGAAAACACCCGAGTGCATGCTTCTCCCTTGACTCCCAAGCGAGCGCGGTTTACCAAGAATGAAATAGTAGGGTTTTTCAATATTTTGGAGGTCGAGGGTATGTCTCATACTAGGTTCATCCACCAGGACTTTCTCCTGGAATCCAAAACTGCTCAAGGACTGTTTCATGACTTCGCCAAAGATCTACCGATTATTGATTACCATTGCCATCTCTCACCCGCCGAAGTGGCCTCGGACCATCGCTTCGAAAATCTGACACAAATCTGGCTCTATGGAGACCATTACAAATGGCGAGCCATGAGGGCAGCGGGGATCGAGGAACGATTCATCACCGGCGATGCCACCGATTGGGAAAAATTTCAGGCCTGGGCGAAAACCGTCCCCCAAACTTTGCGCAACCCTCTCTACCACTGGACCCACCTGGAGCTCAACCGACCCTTTGGCATCCATGATCGACTTCTCAACCCCGAATCCGCCGAGTCGATCTGGAACGAATGCAAAGACCAACTTGCGCATAAGGATTTTTCCTGCCTTGGAATCATGAAACAGATGAAAGTCGTCCTGGTCTGTACCACCGATGATCCGATCGATTCACTCGAACACCACCAAGCCATTGCTGCCGATCCTGGGTTGAGTATCCAGGTACTTCCAACTTGGAGACCTGACAAAGCGATGGCGGTCGACCATCTCGATGTATTTAATCCCTGGGTGGATCGCTTAGCGGAAGTCTCGGGGGTGGAGATCAAAGATGTTGAATCGCTCATGGGGGCACTGAACCAAAGACATGAATTCTTCCACTCGGTAGGGTGTCGTCTATCCGATCATGGTCTTGAAACATTTTATGCCGACCCCTACACGAAGGATGAAATCGAAAGCGTCTTTCAAAAAGCGAGAGAGAGGATGGAACTCTACCCCGAAGAGATTCGAAAGTTTAAATCAGCCATGCTCTACGAGTTCGGCATCATGGATCACTCAAAAGGTTGGGTCCAGCAATATCATTACGGTGCCCTGAGAAACAACAATACTCGACTTTTTAATCAACTCGGTCCCGATACAGGCTTCGACTCGATGGGCGATTGGTCAGTAGCGAGTCACCTCGGTCGGTTCTTGGATCTCCTGGACCAAACCGATCAGCTGGCCAAGACGATTATCTACAACAACAACCCACGCGATAACGAGCTCATTGCGACCATGATTGGAAACTTCCAGGATGGATCGAGTCCAGGAAAGATGCAGTTCGGTAGCGGCTGGTGGCACCTCGACCAACTTGATGGCATGACCAAGCAGCTCGAATCTCTCTCCAACATGGGGCTCCTCAGCCAGTTCGTCGGAATGCTCACCGATTCGCGCTCGTTCCTCTCATATACCCGCCACGAATACTTCAGGCGCCTCCTCTGCAATCTCCTTGGGTCTGAAATGGAACGCGGAATCCTCCCCAATGATTTGCAGCTGATCGGGAAGTTGGTGGAGGATGTCTGTTACAATAATGCCGCCGGCTACTTTGGGTTTGACCTGTAGTCACGTTTTCGTTGAAGACTCTTACCGAATCATTGTCCAATCCAGATCCGACCAATTCGGATACAGATTCGTTGCGAGTACCATGTGCTTGTTCCGAGAGTCTATGACATAAACCAAACTCTCCTTGCCCTCGATTCGGTCTGCGCGTAGCGGGCCATTCCGAGAGACTTCCATCCAGACTGCGGTCCAAACCGGACCTTCCGAACCGTGCAAGTTGTACTTCCCCGGTTCCTCTTTGGAAAAGATATTCGCGAGTTCAGTTGTCTTCTTCCACTTATGATTCCATTCGCTCCACTCGAGAGGGAGAAACCCAATCGGTTGATTGTATCGATCCATCCCCAACCGTTCTTCGAGAGTGATTTCAGTATCTCCAGGAGACCACCTCTGAGCGACCTCACCAAGTAGAATAGATGAGAGAGGGATGGCTGCCAGATAAAGGCGTAACCACACTTTCTTCTTGGTAAACGAAAACCGTCTCCAACCAAGAACTAAAGCCAGCACCCAAAGGGGATGAGTCCAACAAACGATTCTTGCGAAGTCGATGTCCCGGAATAAGAGCAAGGGTAAGGACCCCGCCCACCAAGCGAACAGCCACCAGAAGGTGCGTCTTTCACCTGTGAAGAACAGAATGCAGCCCCCTCCAATTCCTCCCAGGATGATCAGGGGGTGTACCGACAGGAAGGTGTGCAGTGAGTATTTGAAAACCTGCTCGGGGAGGTGTGCGATCGATATATAAGTTGAAAAATTTTCTAGTGTGAAGAGTTGGTGTGTATTCGCTTCCCCTGTTCCCAGAAGGATACGGGGAATGGAAGCAATCGCAAATCCAAGCGCCACAATCCCAAGTCGCTTCAGGAATATTTGTTTCCTTTCCATTTCCTTCCAGGGTAGAAACAATAGGGCCCCCGTCCCTAAGACTATATCGGCCCGAAACAAGAGGGCGAGGGTCCATAAGAGACAAGCCAAAACTCTGAAGGTTGACCTTTTGGCTTGCGTCGCTTTCAACTCCGCTGCCAATGCTCCCAGGAACAGAAGGGTTGCGAGCACCACCGGCTGAACGATTAATGAGAGTGCCCAGAGGCGTGGAAGGAGCGCACTTACTATCAGGAGTAAAAGGGCTCCCCCTCCCCCCAACCCGTTTTGTCGGCCGATCAGGCCGATAAGCAGGATCACACCGATTCCGGCGAAACCATTGAGAACCAAGAGACGGTTCATCACAGACTCGGCTCCGGTGTCTCCGAATACCGTGAGGGAGTGTGCTATTGTGTAGAATCCGATCGAAGTATCGTGGTTGAAAACCGACTCAGCATTCAGGAGGCCCTGAAACTCGATCTGAGCTGCCCCAATGAGGTAGAGCGCTGAATCGAAACTCCCTGGTCCCGAGCAGAGAAAACCAAAACGTGATACCGACAACACAATAATAAAAAGGAAAAGGGCCAGTGATTCTTTTTTCATCTCGGTTCCCAATGGTTGTATCCAGAAGGTTAGTGGGGACCCCTCGATGTTCAAAGCCCGAAAGGCCATTGTCCCTTTGAAAAATTATCCGTTTCCATTCATCATCCTGATACCACTGTCGGAGGTCATCGGAATGTTCCCCCAAATTCTTTCCAAGTCTGCATTGCTGATGGTATGCAAACTCTTACTTCTATGTTGTGCCCCCACCTCGGCAACCGCGGAGAAAACCAGCCGACCCCTCCAATACTCAGGGTATTCGTCTCAAGAATATCAATCTCTTTCTACCCAATCCTTCTATGTTCCTGTCTCCGATGGTGAGAAGATCGCCATCGATGTCTACCTCCCCAAGGAAGGACCCAAGAACGATTCGTTTCCGGTGGTCTTCCTCTATACACCCTACCAAAGGTCGACCATCGATCCGAAAACCGGCGAGGTCCGTGATCTCACGAAGGATGGCATAGCCCCGTTCTTCACCTCCTTTGGCTATGCGGTCGCTTGTGCCGATATGCGCGGGACCGGAGCCTCGACAGGCTGGCTGATGGACTTCATGCCGCGCATTTCCCAGGATGGCAAAGAAGTGGTTGACTGGATGGCCGAGCAAGATTGGTGCGATGGGCATGTCGGGATGATGGGCGGTTCTTATCTCGGGTGGTCTCAAACCGCAGTCGCTTCCCGGAAACCCGAAGCACTGAAATGCATCATGCCGACCGTCATTCCCCTCGAAGGATACACGGGCGAGGTTTACCCGGGAGGGATTTACCTCCAGGGGTTCCTGAAACTCTGGTCGGGAGGCATGTACCACACACAGAAGAATCACTACCTGCCCGACAAGGGGGCACGGCCCACCAAACCTGTCATCGATGAGGATGGCGATGGGGAACTGGCGGATGAGATCCCACTCGATTTGGATGGGGATGGGGATTTTCTCGATGAGCCGTATCCACCCCAATACTCCGATGGCAACAAACGAGAGCACATTTACTACCAGGCCACAAAGCCTCACCTGAAGGACCTTGACTATGCGGAGTGGGCCAAAGACGAGCCCTTTATCGATTCGGAATCACCCCTGGGGTATTCACTTTATGATCTCGGCCCAAACGCACATGTTCCTGCGCTGATGGAATTGGGGATTCCAATCTATAATGTGGGAGGTTGGTTCGATGGATTTACACGAGGAACGTTTGAGCTCCATTGCACCATGCAAGGGACCAATCCTTCGAAAGTTTTGATGACCCCCGGGTACCACAATGTGGGAGGCGGGCCTTACTGGGATTACCTTGGTGAAGATAAAGAAGCGTTCGGAAAACAACTAATGGTGGAGCATCTCCGCTTTTTCGATCGGTACTTGAAAGGAATCGACAACGGGATCGATCGTGAGCCGCCGCTTACCTTTTACACGATGAACGGTCAGGGGTGGAGACAGGAGAACGAGTGGCCCCTGCCTGAGGCTGTCGAACAGACCCTTTACCTTCATGAAGGGAAGAAACTGTTATCCCCTCTGAGTGAGAGTGGGAGCCAGAAATACCAGGTCGATTTCACCCACAACTCCAGCTACAGTGAGAACGAAGGAAATCGATTCCTTGGAATTGGTGGGAAAAATCCGCGGGCGCTCCCCTATCGAACTGAAAATGATCAACAGTGTCTGAATTTTGATTCCGACCCACTGGATACGGACCTTGAAGTCACTGGCCATCCGATCGTGAATCTGTCTGTCTCCTCCTCCGAACCCGACGGCGATTTCTTTGTTTATCTCTCGGATGTCAGCGCGACTGGCGAAGCCCTCCTGGTTACCCAGGGGCAACTCCGTGCCGGTTACGCCAAACTGATTGACAACGACGAGATTATCTTCTCAGGGACCTCGGGAGTCGATGTCCTTCCGGACCTCCCCTGGCACGGATACGAGGAAGCCCAGTATGTGGAGGACATTCTGAGGGATGGAAAAGTGGTCGACCTCGAAATCGATCTCTATCCGACTTCCTGGGTCTTCAAAAAAGGACACCGCATTCGCCTCTCGGTCGCCGGAGCCGATTACCCCACATTCCGTCTGCATCCGAAATTGTCGCCGGCCAACGATCCCGAGGATCCGGGCAACAAAAAACCGATTGTCACGGTTTGGCATGACCGGGATCGCCCCTCGATGATCCGGCTTCCGGTGATCGAGAAACCGTAAGAAGCGTGATGAAAGACACCCTCCGCTCTGGATTCCCGCCTTCGCGGGAATGACGATGACGGAAACCGGATTAAACGTGTGTCATTCCCGCGAAAGCGGGAATCCAGGGGCCGCACGTTCGGTCTATTCAAGCTTGGGATAAACTCAACTCACTATAAAGGAGAATCCACCCTTGCCCCAACAAAACAAATTCCACTTCGCCAGCGACAATTGTTCGGGTATCTGTCCAGAAGCCTGGGAATACCTGGAACGCGCAAACCATGGATATGCCTCTGGTTACGGGGACGATGAATGGACGTTGAAAGCGAGCGACCGGATCCGTGAGATCTTTGAAACCGACTGTTCCGTCTTCTTCTGTTTCACCGGAACCGCTGCCAACTCGATGTCTATCGGACACCTTTGCAATTCTTATCACAGCGTCCTTTGTCATCGTTACGCTCATGTCGAAACCGATGAATGCGGCGGTCCCGAGTTCTTTACCCACGGGACCAAGGTCCTCTTGATTGAAGGACCGGGAGGGAAGATGAGTGCTGAGGGCATTCAGGAGATGGTGGACCGTCGGACGGACATCCACTACCCCAAACCGCGTGTCGTTTCATTGACGCAATCCACCGAGTTGGGGACTGTTTACAAACTCGATGACCTCCAACAGATCAAAGAAGTCTGCACGAAAAACGATCTCCGCATTCATATGGATGGTGCCCGCTTCGCCAATGCGGTGGCTTCCCTGGATGTTTCACCTAAGGAAGTGACCTGGCATGCCGGGATCGATGTCCTTTGTTTCGGCGCGACCAAGGATGGTATGCCTCTCGGTGAAGCGGTTGTCTTCTTTGACAAACAACTTGCCCAGGAATTCGACTACCGGTGCAAGCAAGCCGGGCAGCTCGCATCGAAGATGAGGTTTATCGCCGCTCCATTATATGGAATGCTGGAAAATGACACCTGGCTGAAAAACGGGCGCCATGCCAATCAGTGTGCGAAAAGGCTTGCCGCCGGAATCTCGGAAGTTGAGGGTTGTACTATCCGGCACCCGGTCGAAGCGAACGCTGTTTTCGCCGATCTCCCGAGACCCATCGAAGAAAGTCTATTGGCCAAAGGCTGGCACTTTTACAGCTTCATCGGTGAGGGTGGTTCGCGGTTCATGTGTTCCTGGAATACTTCTCATGACGATATCAAACTGCTTCATGAAGATTTGATTGAATCCTCCCCAATCTCATAAGCGGATTTAATTGATCCCTAAAAAATAAAAAGCCCCACTCCCGAAGGAGTGGGGCGATGATTAATCATAAGAAACAACCGAGGTTTCTTTTCGGTCGTTACCGGTAAATTTCCCAGTTGGTCACATCGGAGGCGGTGGGAGGAAGTGTTCCCTGCGATCCGATGGCCTGACCGGAGGTGCCGGCGGTGGCCAAATTGGCGTTGGTGAAATTGTACTGGAACGAATCATCCGGATCCGGACAGATACCAGCAGCGATATAACCTGGATCCTCGTTCAAGTTCGCGGTTTCGGACAAAATGATCCAACCGCTGTCCGGATTCGACACCGCGCCAGTGCTGAACAAGTCATTGTTGTTCACTGTCGCATTACGATCGGCGACTCCGGCTGCGCCAGTCAGGTTGATCGGCTCGGCGCAATGGAAGATCGAGTTGGTGACGATCAAGTTTCCGATGGGTTCGCCAGGAGTATCCTGCGGATCATCGCCCACGATACCGGAACCGTTCGGATTGTAGAAATCGCATTGGTCGATGGTGATATTGCTGGAGGCAGGATATCCACCAAAGAGCACGAAATCACTATCATAGTCGCCAGGCGAATAGCGGATGGCCGGACGGCTATCGGTGTCGGTTACATTAAAGATGCAACCGGCGATAAGGGCATCGCTTTCCTGAAGACGCAACATACCGCTGCTGCTGTGTCCACAGAAGACGCAATCGGTGAAGTTGAAAACGGTGTGACCGGGTCCACCCTCGCCGCTCCAGTTCGAACGAGCCGCGTATTGATTGTGGCTCCGCTCAAAGAGGCAGTTGGCGAAGGTCCAATTTCCACCGCCGGATTCCATTCCGTCGTTGTAATCATGAAAATGACTGTCGATAAAACTGTAGGTTCCACCATCGATCTCGCCAATGGCGCCGCCTGGGCCATTTCCTGATTGGGGTCCGCCAGTCACTTCACAATTAGTGAAGGTGCCGGTCCCAACTCGGATGGGAGGATTATTGGGAAGAAACCCGCTAGCGAACAGGAAGAACGCCGCGTCCACGGTGTCGATAGTCGAATCTCCATAGCGGAAGATCGTATCGGTGAAGTTGGAATTAAGTCCTTCCAATCCGGGAGTTGGATAGGTTCCAATAATAGCAGGATCGCCACTGGCCGTTGCGTAATCGCCTGTGATGACATAAACCGCGCGTCCGACATCATTGTCTGGATTGGCTTCGATGACACAGTTTTCAACAGTGAGGTCGTTGCCTGACACTAACAACGCAGCGGCTTCGCCGAAGAGAGCGTCACCGGTGTTGCTGTTGTTTCTGATGGTCAGATTGCGAAGGGTAATGCCGTTTCCTTCAACGATAATACCCTTGTGGTCGGTGGCGGCGCCCGCTCCGAAAGCCTGACCAAGAATACCTAAGATTCCGGCGTTCAGGCCTGGGGAATTGGTGCGTGCGTTCGCGGCTTCGATGATCACATTGGCCGGGTCGGAACCCTGCAATGTGATGTTGTTCCTCGCGGTGCCAGCAGGGACACCCGCTCCGGTGGCGCCTAAGAAGATCAGATCTTCGTTATAGGTGCCATCCGCGACCTGGATCACGTCACCACTCATCGCGGCATCAATCGCCGCTTGAATGGTTGCCTGGTCCGCTGGGACGTTGATTGTGGCCGCTTGCGAACTCAGCGTCACAATCAATGACAATACAAATAGCATTGAGAGTTTTTTCATGCTGCTTTTACCTCCAAGACAGATATAATTTTTCCCCTCAATCTGGGGGACATTAAGATGAATCTACAAATTTCAGCGCAAGGCGCCGAAAAAGATGTATCACTTGACGTTAGTCTAGCACAAAGATATCCGATCACACAGCACATTTCAAGAAAAATCCGTCTCATCTCTGTTCGCGTAAACTACTCATAATCCTGAAGTTAAACGTATTAGATACCTTAATCACATAATAATTGGGGCAATTTTCGCCCTGATTATTGGCCCTCTTAAAGGTTTAAGGTCCAAGATTCCACGTCTTATCCCATCGATGAACCGCCCCCGTTTCGTGGCGGAATTGTTAGCCAATAAGTGTCTCAACCCACCTTGAGAATCACAAGATCGGAGTGAGCAAGCCTCTGAATTGAAGTCGTGATAGGATCATCCCATGCGTATCCTTGGAATCGATCCCGGACTTTCATTTACCGGATATGGAGTGGTAGAGGGGGTTTCTTCGAAACCCAATTTGGTCGAGGCAGGGGTTCTCAAAAGCCCCGCTTCACAGCCGCTGCACCGTAGATTGAAAGACCTTCATGAGGGGTTGGTCGAAGTGATCGAGAAAAACCACCCCGACATGATGGCAATCGAAGCCCTGTTTTCCAATTACCGTCATCCCACATCGGCCATTCAGATGGCCCATGCGCGAGGCGTGCTCATACTCGCGGCTTCTCAAAATGGATTGTCTGTCTACGATTACCCCCCCGCGCGGGTCAAGAAAGCACTGACCGGGACGGGGAGAGCCACCAAAGAACAGATGCAATCGATGATCCAATCGATCTTTGCACTTGAGAAACCACCGGAACCGCCCGATGTCGCCGATGCGATCGCAGTCGCCCTTTGTCACCAAGAGGCAATTCGAGAGGGAAGGCCTGCCACAGGCTCCAAAAAGAAATCTCTCCCTGGACCGATCCTCGATGCCATCTCGAAGAGCGAGGGAGGCCGCAAGGGACAATCTCCTTTGGACAAAGTGATTGAAGGGATCTTGACTAAGAAATGATTTCACAGATTGAAGGATCGATTCGCCGATTGTTGGAGAACCGTGTCGAACTCGATGTAGGAGGGTTGACCTATGAAATTCTTCTCCCCTCCAGGGCCTACCAACAGATTCAGGCGATGGATTCCAGCCAGCCGCTCAGGCTTTACACTTACCACTACCTCGAGGGCGGGATGGCCGCAAATCCTATTCCGCGTCTGGTCGGTTTCGTAGCCGAACTGGACCGGGAGTTTTTTCAACTCCTGCGCACGGTCAAAAATGTCGGAGTCAAAACCGCCCTCAATTCGATGATCCTCTCGGTCGGGAAATACGCTCGGGCTATCGAGGCGGAGGATCTGGTCACGCTCAAGAGTCTCCCAGAAATCGGACCGGCCACCGCCAAACGGATCATCGCGGAACTCAAAGGGAAGAAGCTGGTCAAATTCTTGATCGCCCCTACCGAGGAAGGAGTGGAGGAACCGCTCCCCGCAGTCACCGGCTACAAAGCGGAAGCCGCCGAAGTCCTGATGCAACTCGGAAAATCTCGAACCGAAGCCGAAGAATGGGTCGAAAGGGCTGCGATCGAGGCCCCCGAAATCCAAGCCAGCGACGCGCTGCTCCACGAGGTTTTCCGGTTGTTTGGCGCACCGTAGGTTCGGGGGTTGGGAGGAGGTCTAGGTGGCGAATGTTTTTTTCATGTGCCAATTAATAGGGTGGGATGACTGAACCCTTTGCGAGTTTGTTGGAATGACGAAGCGGGTCTCTCCCGACAGATTTCTCCCTCCGGTCGAAATGACACTGAGCGAATTGTGCGAAGAACCAAACGTTTCACCGCACCACAACCGACAAACCACCTGCGCCGAGATTCCCTTCTCGGCGCAACTTGAGCAGGAATCCCTTCCTGCGGATAGGATTCCCAGGCTAAAATCTCTCATCAAACCAACCGGCGAGCGATGGCACGAAGGGATTCGTGCGGGAGTGGGTTCGAGAATGGACTCTCGAACCAGGTTGGCGAAAAGACTAGGTTAGGTCAGTCCCGTTAGGGACTTCGTATGGATTGCGCTGGGTTCCAACCCTGCGCGACAGGGACCGGTCATTCTAGAGTAGTCGCATCACTGCTCTGGATTCTCGCCTTCGCGGGAATGACGGGGAAGGCTTGGACTCTTGATGGGGACCGTTCAATACCGCCCCCAAACCCCACTGTTTATTCCGCTCTCTCCCTCTGGCATACTCCACAGCGATATGAAACGACGCATCTCCATTCTCGGTTCCACCGGTTCGATCGGCACCCAAACTCTCGATGTCATCCGTGACCACCCCGATGTTTTCGAGGTGGTCGGCCTCGCCGGTTATCGCAACCTCGATTTGCTAAATCAGCAGATTGAGGAATTCCGGCCGTTGCTTGCCAGCGCGGGAGAACCGAACCCTCAACTCAACGGCGATTCAGGATGCCGATGGTCTCCCGAATACTTGGAGGGGCTGACCGAAGTCGCAACCCTGGATGAAGCCGACACGGTGGTCGTCGCCACCGTGGGCGCTGCTGGCTTGGTCCCGACTCTAGCCGCACTGAGAGCGGGAAAGAATGTGGCCCTCGCTAACAAAGAAGTCCTCGTGATGGGGGGAGATATCCTCATGGCGGAAGCCCGTCGGCTGAACCGCCCTATCATCCCGATCGATTCCGAACACAGCGCGATCTTGCAATGCCTCCAAGGCGAGAGTTCTCATACAATCGAGAAGATTGTCATTACAGCCTCGGGTGGACCCTTTCGCGAGTGGGATGTGGAACGAATCCGAAGGGCCAACATTGATGAAGCTCTGAATCATCCCACTTGGTCGATGGGTAAAAAGATAACGGTCGATTCGGCGACCCTCCTCAACAAAGGACTCGAAGTCATCGAAGCCCACCATCTATTCGACATCGATGTCGACCGCATCGAAGTGGTGATTCATCCCCAATCTATCATCCATTCGATGGTCGAATTCAATGATGGTGCGGTCATCGCCCAAATGGGTGTCCCCGATATGAAGGTACCCATCCAGTATGCATTGACTGTTCCCGACCGTCTCCCGAGGAGAGACCCAACGCTGGATTTGGCCGCTCTCAGGCAACTGACCTTTGACCAACCGGATTTCGAAAAGTTTCCCTGTTTGCGTATGGCCTTCGAAGCCTGCCGAAAAGGAGGGGGTTACCCCGCTGTCCTCTCGGTAGCCAACGAAGTCTCTGTCGATGCCTTTCTCAACAAGAGAATTCCTTTCGGCGCGATCAGCGAGTTGATTGAAGCCGCTCTGGAGCACCACAAGGACCCCTCGCATCTCGATTTCGAGGCAATCCTCCAGATCGACAGTCAGACCCGGACATTTGTTAACCAAAGGCTCACCGACAAGAGTAACCTCCAACCCAGTCACCCAGGTTGAGGCTCAGATCCCCTGCGACCCAATATTCCCCAATTTCTCAGTTTTTTCAGTAGTTTTTCGAACCGTGAACCTTCTCTCCCTAACAAAAAAAAGAGTGGGTGTTCTTCTTCACCGATGCTCTCAACTGGGTGATCAAGATAATGAGACAACAGTGGTTCCATACAAATCCAATATAATATACATTACCTTGAAGCGTGGCAGATTGCCTGTGTCCTAGATAGATTTTTGGGCTCTTCGCAACTGTCCGGTGATGGCCGGATTGACCGGTCTGAAACAAAAGGAGAGGTCCACCGCATGAGAATCCAGGAATCTGACACTACCACTCTCGCCAGAAGCCATCGAAGGACACGATATCCCCAAGGTTCGAAGAACCGTTTATCGAAATGGATACAGGGTATCGTCCTGTTCTCATTGACACTCCTAGGCGTCGGAGACCGGTCAGATTTTCTGACATCCCAAATCGTGAATGCCTCCTCCGGTTTCATTGATGTATACCGCTTGGCAACCCTTACAGGGACTTCCAATCCAGTTATCGGAGTGGCCAAACAAGCCTCCAACGTGGATCGGGATATCACATACCATTATTACCTCGAAAACCTCGGCAATACTCAGCTCCTCAATTTGAGTCTTACCGATGATCTCGATGCCGCTTTCGGCGCCGGCAACTACATCGTTCAATCGGGTCCCTCCTTCGTCATCAATCCGGGCACCCTCACCCTAAACACTGGATTCGATGGCAGCGCCGACACGGAGATGATTGCATCGGGAACACTTGATCCTGGTTTTACCGCGCAAATCGAAATCTCCGTGGAGGTGGTCACTCTTTCCGATTTGGGATCGGGAATCGGGGTTTACAGCAACCAAGCCACCGCTCAGGGCCAGGATGCCGGGATGACGATGACCTCAGACCTTTCAGATAACGGAACCGATCCCGATCCGAGTGGAAACGGGGATCCAACCGACGCTGGAGAAGATGACCCGACCATTGTCGATGTTCTCGAAGACCCGGTCATTGGAGTCGCTAAAGAGGTCATCCTCAATGGGAATGAAGCCAGGTTTATCTTCTATTTGGAGAACCTAGGAAACCGAACCCTGAGTAACCTCACTCTTCTCGACGACCTCGATGCTGTATTTGGGGCCGGGAATTATACAGTCTCAGCCGGTCCCTCATTTCTCGCGAATCCAGGAACCGTCACTCTCAACACCGGGTTTGACGGGACTGCCGACAAGGCATTGATCGTCTCGGGTTCGCTGAACCCTGGAGTGGTCGCATCCTTTCAAATCACTATCAACATCACGACGGTCACCGATCAGGGGAGTGGACTCGGCGTATACTCCAACCAAGTAACTGGCACAGGTGATTCTCCGACAGGAACGACGATAATGGACTTATCCGATGCCGGAAATGAACCGGATGCCGATGGCAACCATTTCCCAGGAGACCCGGGTGAGGATGACCCCACGCTCTTTGTCATTGGCGAAGAACCCTCTATCGGTGTTTCGAAAACCGTATCTCTAAATGGTTCCCAGGTGACCTTCGATTTGTTTATCGAGAACCTTGGGAATGTGGAACTCAGCGATGTCTTTCTCTCCGACAACCTCAATGGAGTATTCGGTGCGGGTAATTATATCCTCTCATCTCCGCCAACTCTGATTGACGATCCTGGGACATTAACTCTTAATGGAAATTTCAACGGAAGCACTGACTCCACCTTGATCGGAGATCCTGGATCCGGCGGCCAAGGTCGTGATGGCAATGGTTCCAGCAGCACCCTCAGTGTGGGTGACACAGCCCAAGTTCAGTTCATCCTCACAGTGACCCAACTTTCCGATCAAGGGTTGGGTTTTGGTGTTTACCGCAACCAGGTGAAGATTGTTGCCGAGGCGCCCGGCGGCGATGTGACTTCCGATTTTTCCGATGATGGAGTCGACCCTGATCCCAACGGCGATGGCGATCCCACTGAATCGGGCGAGAACGATCCCACCAACTTTGCGATCGGCGAGATTCCGGTGGTCGGGTTGGCCAAAGAAGTCACAGTATTCGAAACCGCCGTTTTCACCATCGATGTCGGCGGCACTCACATGGCGGGTCTTGGGGAAAGGGTGGTCATCACCTGGTATCTCGAGAACCTTGGAAACGTCGACCTAAATAACATCACCTTGACGGATGACCTCGATGCGGTATTCGGTGCTGGGAACTACGGAACCACCACAAACACGAGTTTCCCGGAAGTCAATCTTATCGGCGCCGGGTCGATAGTACGCAATACCAATTACAACGGTTCGACCGACCCAAGTGTTCTGAATGCGGGAAGCACTCTTACTCCTGGATCGATTGCAATCATTCGAACCGAACTCCTCGTAACAAGTATCACAGATCAAGGCAATGGCGTTGGGGTGTATTCAAACCAGGCAACCGCCACTGCGGAAGGACCGAGCGCCGGGATGACCTCAGACCTTTCCGATGCCGGCGATCAAACCGACCCCAATTTCAATGGCGATCCGACCGAGGTCGGGGAGGACGACCCCACGGATTTCGCGATCGGATCCTATCTCGGTGCAGCAAAGACCGCATCGGTCATCGCGAACGAAGTCACCTTCGACATCTATCTCGAAACATTTGGCACGATCAATCTCAGCGACATTAGTGTCACCGACAGCCTCGACCCCGCGTTCGGAGGTGGGAATTATTTT
>JAJDBZ010000039.1 GCA_029261095.1 Candidatus Omnitrophota bacterium
GTTGGCTGTCAACGTCGCGGATGCGATGATCTCGGAGGTGGCATCCACTTCGAGCGAAGCCCCGATTTGGGTGTTGGTGTTGAAGAGGTCATTGTTTGAATACAAACGATGACGATCGCCCGAGGCATTTGCAGCAATAAAATCGAGGGAGCCATCTCTGTTAAAATCGCCCACTTCGATTTCGCTTGTTGACATTGCGTCCGAGGTGAGCGGAATGCCTTCGACACCCGAAAAGGGAGTGCCACTGCCGTTGTTCAAGAATACATTGTTGACCCCTCCACCAGCAGACCCAGGTCCCAGATTGGCAACCACGAGATCTGGATGGCCGTCGCCATTGAAATCCGCGGCCACGATGTCGGTACTGAACATAGAGGCTGAGCCGATGTCGACGCCACTCGCGGTATCCCAGGGATCGCCCGACGTATCATTCATATAAAGACGGTTCCATTCGGTCGCTCCGACCCCGTCGCCGCTGTTTCCGACAGCCAAGTCAAGAAAACCATCGCCGTTGAAGTCGGCCAGAAATGTCGAGAGTGTATAGTGCAAATCTGTCGTGATATTCAACCCACTGATGGTATCCCAGGGATCGCCGACTCCATCATTCAGATAGAGCCGGTTGATCTGTCCTCCTGCAAAGTTGCCAACCACCAAATCGAGGTCTCCGTCGTTGTCGACATCGCCCAATGTTCCGGAAAAGGAAACATTTGTATCGGTGGTGATGTCCATTCCGCTTACGGTATCCCACGGATCACCGATACCGTCATTCAGGTAGACTCGGTTCCTCTGTCCGCCCGGATGATTGGCATTGAGTGACACCAAATCGAGATTTCCATCGCGATCTACATCCCCCAATAGGACCACGAATGAATCGTCCGTATCGGAAGTGATATCGACACCCGCCACCGTATCCCAGGGATTTCCCACACCGTCATTTAGATAGAGGCGGTTGGGTTTCGCAGGATCGGGTGGAAAATCGGCATCGGTCGAAGTGCCCACTATCAAGTCCAAAAAACCATCCCTATTCACATCTCCCAGTGCCAAAGAATAGGCCGTATGAGTTTCTGAGGTTATATTGACCCCGGACACTCCCTTCCAAGGATCGTCCGTTCCGTTGTTGAGAAACAAGAGAGAAGTATTCTTTTTGCGGCCTATAACTATGTCGATGTCTCCATCAAGATCCACATCGCCCACCGCCGAACACAAGGCCCTGTCTGTCACGGAGCCGATGTCGGTACCCGAAATTGTGTTCTCATTCCACGGCTGCACGCCGCCAGCCTGGGCGGCGGTGTTGAGGTAGAGGCGGTTCCGCTGGGACGGGTGTTGTCCCGCTATGAGGTCGATGTCGCCATCAGAATCGACATCACCGAGTACAATGGTATAGGTGTTAACAGAGTCGGATGAGACCGGCAGTCCAGTCACACCCTGAAGAGGGGCGGCCGATCCATCGTTGAGGTAGAGATAATTGGTTTCACCGCCGTAATTCCCTTCCACCAGATCGAGGTCACCATCCCCATCCACATCCACCAGGAGGAGCGCATGTTCGTAGGTGCTGTGAGTATCGCTTGAGATATCGATTCCGGTCACGGAAGCGAACGGAGTGGCGGTTCCATTGTTGAGATAAAGTCGATTCTTTTCTTGGTCATTGCCGACAACCAGATCGAGATCACCATCTCCATCGACATCGCCCAAATCCACCGAATATGTATCGGAGGCTTCGGAAGTCAAATCCGAACCCGTCCACACGGTTCCTGTGCCACTGTTGATATAAATCCTATTCGCCAGGAAGCGATCACCTACAATGAGGTCCAAGTCACCATCTCTGTCGATGTCACCCAACACGCCATCATTAGAATCATTTGAGTCGGAGGTGATTTGAACAGGTGATACTGCACTCCATGGACTGGCCGTTCCGTTGTTGATGTACACAAGGTTTTCAGAGGTGGTGATAACGGTTAAATCAATATGTCCATCATTGTCCAAATCACCCAGAATAAGCTCCCGAAGAGCGGCGTTTGGGACGCCACTCAATGAGTCCCCACTCCCGCTGAATGGGGTTGAGGTTTGGCTGTTCAGGTAAGATCTGATTCCGTTATTATCTTCAAACGAAACAAGCAGGTCGAGAAATCCATCGTCGTCAACATCCCCCAAGGCCACAGACCGAGCACCATCTGGAGTGGTAATAGTTTGCGGTGTTTCCCCGTCGAAAGGGTCACCCGTTCCATCATTCAAATAGAGGATCGTATCCTGGTTGTCGGAATTACCTACAACAAGATCGAGGTCCCCATCATTGTCGACATCACCAAGAGCAAGGGACGCGGTACTACTGGCATCGGTCGTGATGTCGCTTTCAGTCCCCCCATTCCACGGATTCGCATCGGCGTTGTTGAGGTAGAGGCGATCTTCCTGAAAATCGTTTAATACGACAATGTCCAGGCTCCCTCCATGATCTAAATCACCCAATAATACAGAGCGTGAGGGGTGTGCGTCTGATGTGATATCCATTCCGCTAACTCCTTCCCAAGGAAGGGCGGTCCCATTGTTCAAATAGAGTCGATTGACTTCCCCTGTGGGGTTGTTGAAATTGGCTACCATCAAATCCAGATCTCCGTCCGAGTCAACGTCCCCCAGACGGACCTCCCGAGTTTGTTGAGCATCCGTCGTAATATCTGCGCCATTTGCTGTATCCCAGGGATCTCCGGAACCGTCGTTTAGATACAAACTGTTCGGCTCGGCTCGGTTTCCCGCCACAAGATCGAGATTGCCATCGTTGTCGACATCGCCTAGGGCGACCGAGAAGGTTGAACTGGCATCTAAAGTGATGTCCACGCCGCTAACACTATCCCAGGGATCTCCGAGGCCATCATTGAGATAAAGTCGATTTGTAGTCGAGAAGTTCCCAACGACCAGATCAAGGTCGCCATCGCCATCGACATCGCCAAGGGCCATAGATGTAGTGTCGTCCGCATCGGGAGTGATATCGGTACTCGATACACCATTAAAAGGGTCAATTGATCCATTGTTCAGGTAGAGTCTGTTTGGAACTCCGCTTCCACTCGCAATGAGATCCAAATCTCCATCCGAATCGACATCATCCAATAAGACCGAATTCGTAGGGCCTGTAGCCGTCCCGATGTTAACGCCCGATGCGGTGTCCCAGGGGTCCCCCACACCGTCATTTTCATATAGGAATACACTGAAAGGCGCGGTTCCATGATTTCCAACAATCAGATCGAGATCACCATCTTGGTCAACATCCCCCAAAGCCATACTCAGTGAATCGTGAGAGTCGGAGGTAATGTTGAGCCCTGATACGGTGTCCCAGGGGTTTCCCGTACCATCACTGAGGTAGAGACGATTGGTCCCGAATTTGGCGACCACGAGATCCACAAATCCATCTCCATTAACATCTCCCAAAGCTCCACCGAACGATCCATCATTGTCCGATGTGATATCCGTCCCACTCGTGATACCCGAGCTGAACGCTCCATACATGGTCTGCTTGAACTGCAGGATCAACTCGTCGTCGGTAGTGTCCCAATTCGCCGTGGTCAGTGTGGCATCTTGGACATTTGTGTCCGAGAAATCTTCAGTGAAGGGGAGCCCGGGTGTGGCGGATTGTGTCGATTCAACGGCAAAGAAAAAAAGAAAAATGGAGATTAGGCAGAGTGTGCAACGCATA
>JAJDBZ010000381.1 GCA_029261095.1 Candidatus Omnitrophota bacterium
ACAGAGGAAAAACGATTCTAACATCGCAAGGTGACTCCCTCTATCCAGTTTGCTAGAGTCGCCCGACATTGCTATGGAGGTGAACTTCGATGAAATTCGTGTCTTTATTCTCAGTATTGTTATCGCTTCTTCTGGTCTCCACAATTGAAGTATCGTGGGGAGATCTCGATTACCGTCACCCAAGGCCCGCGGGATATCACGAACCGGACGCGCCGCCGAAAGAGAAGGAACTCACCTTTCAAGACGTATCTAAAAAAGCGAGCCGTTTCTTCGATATGACCGCGACTTTCCCCAAAGGTTCCGCCCCGGAATTTCAAGTCGATCGGGTCGAACTCAATGGAAACCCGATTGATGAATATGTCGTCGAGAACGCCGGCATCTTTAATGGCAACCGCCGTGTCCATGGATTAGAACAATTCGCGGTCTCCCTCGAAGGAGATTGGCAGCTCGCCAAGAAGTATCAGGTCAAGGTGACCGGTAAAGACAGCGCCGGCGAGGTAGTCGAAGTGGCTGTAGCCGGGACCAGCCCCGAAAAGGAGGGCATGAATCCGAGTGTTGGATTCCAACGACCGACCATTGAAGACCCTTACCATCACGCCAATTTTTCCATCCCCAAGGCGGCGGTCGCATCGGCCACGGTCACGAAGGTTCTGGTGGATGGGGAGGAACACCGCAACTTTCGTGTCTTCCAATCGGGATACAAAGAGACCGACAAGGGACGTGAGCAGGTTCGCGAGGAGAACTACCATTTCCAAATCGAACCCGGCATGGCCGCCCAAATCCTAGTCACTTGTCATTGGACCAATGGCTCCGAACACACCGTCAAGGTCTTCTTGCAATCCGAGGAAGGCGAAAAAACTCTTGACGCGACTGGAACCGCACCCGGTAAGGGCGGGTATTGGAACGCGGATTGGCCTCATTTCGTTTCGCTGACACTCCACGAAACTGTCGGATTAATCCGCCAGAAAGAACCGGTGATCGCCACCATCGGCGTCTTCGCGGACACAGTCACCGACCCGGCCAAGGAACTCCGCGTAGTGGCCTACGATCCAACCCACCCCGAGGCAGAACCGGATGGATACATCACCGCACCCTGTCAAATCCTGAGTGTGACCACCTGGAACGACCAGGCGGTGATGGACCTCCCGGATGTGGATGGCGAGACCGGCGAACAGATCCATCGTTACGATCCCACCACAACTATCGAATTTGTCTTCGCGGCCGATGTCCTTCCCTACGAGGAAAAGGTCTATCAGGTCCTCTATGGCAATCCGAATGCGGAGGCGATGGAGTACGAAACGGAATTCCAGATTACACCCGGCGATAACCTGGGACAGACTGTCGCCGCGGCCGATTACGAAATCGGACTGGCCACCAACAGCGGAGCGGTCGAGACAGTGATCATCAAAGGCGAGGGCGATCCGGTCCTTCTCGAACACAAGTTGGAAACCAACGGCGCTGTGCATTGGAACCCCGGCTGTTATGCCCCGCCGACTCCGTGGGTCCATGTCAGCGATTGGGAGAACCCGGAACTTATGGAACAAACCGGGCCGGTCATGCACCGTCGACGTGTCTATGCACCTCTCCCCCACATGACCGATGTCGCGGCCAATGTCTCTTATGAGTTTTATTCGGGCCAACCCTACATCATTCAGGAATCGCTGATGGAGGTCATGAAAGACATCTTCGTGAAGGCGCTCCGCAACGGCGAGATCGTTTTTAATCATGCCGTTCTCAATGAGTTCGTATGGAAGGATGCTCTCGGGGTCGTTCAAAGTCTGGAGATTGAAGGATCTCGCGAACACCCGATCCATGCTTTGGAGGTTCCCGCCGATGTGGAGTGGATGGCATTTATCAATCGCAAGGAAAAGGTCGGGTTCGCCTCCATCACTTTGGACTACTTGAACACCAATCGTTACGGCGACCTCGCCTCGGAGGCCCAACCCTATTTTTACGTTCAGAATGGTCCCTGGATTTATTGGTCCAGACCGCTGGTCTACCCCTTCGGAACCAACAACCTGACTCGCATGATGCCGGCGAGGAATGGAAGTCTTTACTACGAGAAAAATGCCTGGGTGCCATTCCGCCTGGGTGATGAAGACCCGTTCAAATCTCTTGAAGAAACTGAGAAGCGACTGCGCAACCCACTGCATGTCCATGAATGGATGGGGACCGATAACCGAACCCCCGATCATTGGATCATGCCTCTCCTAACCGCCCCCTTCGATGAAGGCGTTTCCGGGGCGAAGGGCAGTCAGAAGGAGGAGGAATAGCCATGACTTTGCGGAAAACCTTACTCACGCTCCTGGTCTTCGCGCTCTCACCCGTGGCTTGGGGAGAAGAGAAAGTCATCTTCGCCGAACAAGGGCGGGATGTCGGCGATGGCAATGTTCTTTACGACACCCCCTACGACCCGAACGCAGTCGAGGAAGTCTCTTTCTATTACCCCACCATCACCCACCCCTTCTATGAAATCGTGGTCCCTCTTGGAGATTGGGATGAAGGGAAGTCGGCGACATTGAAGGAAGTCCGTGTCAACGGCGTTTTATGCGAGGCGCCTTATGTCTTTGTGGATGGCTACTCCCATGTGCAGAGTGCATGGATCACAAGGGACAGCCCAACCGCGAAGAACGTGGTAATCGTGGCACGTTCCCTTTGGCATAACGATTCCGAAACGAAGATCGAGATGGACATCACCGCTCAGGATGAGGACGGAGAATCTCAAACCATCACGAAGGAATTCACCGCCACCGCTCCATCGAAGGGAGGCGGTCCCGAAGGTTGGAAGCGGTACCAGTCGCTCGCCTTACATGAGCAGGTGGGACTCGATCGCGAGAACGAGCCGGTCGAATTCTCACTGGCCGCTCGGGCCGAAAACTGCTGCGATCTCGCGAAAGAACTCCGCCTCTTCGAAGTGAGCGAGAAAGGGGATCTCATCCCAGTCGGTGTGCAAACCTTCGACGAGCAATCGTACAAGGGGACCCCGCCGGGAACCTCAAACGAGAGCTACCTCCAGCACCCCAGCGAATCGCTTTCGGCGGTTTTTTTGGCGAGTGTCCCAGCCAACGATTCGAAGGTTTTTGTGGCGGTCTATGAAAACCCGGACGCTCCCGAACCATCCGCTGTGGAAACCGACTTATCCGTGGAGGGGCCGGCAGTGGGCGCGGTGGTGGAGAACGAGTTCTACCGAGTCAAGCTCGATGACAAGTGCGGTCAGATCGTCTCGTTCGAATTGAAGGGGCGTGAGGACAACCCGGCCCCGAAGCTGACCAACTCGCTCAGTTTGGCCGCGCATTGGAACCCGGATTCCTTTTCCGACAATGGGAAATGGGGGCACACCTTTGCCTGGGACCCGCCCGAGAAGACGGTGGTTTCCGCGCGAGGTCCGATTCTGTTCCGTGTCACCAACAGCGGGAGAATGCCCGATTGGACACCACAGGTCCATGCCTCGGTGAGTTACTCCTTCTATGCTTCGAACCCTCATGTCGCGGTGAAAACCATTACCGAAGTTCGCGATCCCCTTAACGCCAACGCGATCCGGAACGGCGAACTCGTTCTCGATTCCCACCTCATCACCCACTTCGTTTGGGGTGAACGCAATGGAGAGATCCACCAGATTCGCACCGCGCACGGACCGAACTGGCAGGACGAGTGGGGGACACGGGTCGATCAGGATGTCCGGTGGCTGGCAATGACCCATGAACTCGACGATTACGGTGTCGGAGTCTCTGTCCAAAACTCGATGGCCTTCAACCCGGAGCGTGGCCAGGCAACCACGCACCGTCCCGCTTACTACCTCTACTACCACCACTTCTGGAGTATCCCGGTGACCTACTGTACCCGCGGGTGGCTCTATCCTTTCAGCGATTATCAGCGGGGTCCAAACATCCCCGCTCATCCTGGATCGACCTATGTGGAGGACTGCGCCTTTGTGCCCTTCTATCTTGGAGAAGAGGGTAGTCGGTACAAAATCATCGAGTCCGTAAGCAAACAGTTGAAACATCCTTTGTCGCAGAGGTGGGGCCGTTAGAATGGAGAAGTTTCAAATCCGATGAAAGGATCGCTACTCCTGTTCGTTGCGGTATGGGTTCTGCTTGAAGGGGCGGCCTGTGTCGCGCAGTCGGAATATGAATGGGTCAAGGTCACTCTCGAAGCCCCCTTCGCTCCTCGGGATGGTGCGGGCGCTCTTGTTTTCAAAGACCGCATGTGGTTACTCGGCGGGTGGAACCCAAGAGACAAAGAAAACTTCCCAAAAGTCTGCACAAACGATGTCTGGAAATCCACCGATGGACTCCACTGGAAGTTGGTGAAACCGAACACCTTTGGTCTGTCGGAGTTCAATCCCCAATCGGATTGGGAGGGGAGACACACCGCGGGGTATGTGGTTCATGACAACAAGATGTGGATTGTCGGCGGCGACCCGATCCAGGGGCACTATCAAAACGATGTCTGGAACTCGGAGGATGGAAAAACTTGGAAGAGAGTCGCGGGTGAGGTTCCATGGGGTCCGAGAGTTCTTCACCATACGCTTGTCTTCAACAACAGAATCTGGGTCATGGGTGGCCAGACACTCCCGCAGTTCGCTCCCGAGGAAGAGAGGTTCTTTTCCGACATTTGGAACTCCACCGATGGAGTCCATTGGGAAAAGATAGAACCGGTTGATCCCATGTGGTCGGCTCGGGGAATGATCGGCGGTCACGCAGTCTTCAAGGGCCAAATGTGGATTTTAGGCGGTGGAACCTACGACACCCCGGACCATCCGGACAGAAATTTCTACAACGATGTTTGGAGTTCAGCCGATGGAATCCATTGGGAGAAACACACGGATGATGCCGCTTGGAAACCGCGACAATACCACGATGTGGCAGTATTCGATGACAAACTCTGGATTTTGGAGGGCTGGAACCAGGAGAACCTCAACGACGTGTGGTATTCCGAGAACGGAAACGACTGGCATGAAGTGGTAGACACCCCTTGGGATCCCAGACATGCCGCAAGTCTCTTCGTCTATGACAACGCTCTTTGGGTGGTGACAGGCAACAACATGCAATCGGATGTCTGGAAACTGGTTAGAGTGGATTGACCGACAAAATCTTCCACGTCGGTGCCCCGACCTATTCCACAGCGCAGCGGTAGATGATGCCTTTGGTTGAGAGAGAAACCGTTTTCGGTGCGGGGTGGAATCGAATCTGGGAGTAGATCGAATCGAACTCCTCCCATGTGAGTTTGGGTTTGCCAATCGAGTCGGCGGGGGCATGCGGCCCAAACCTCTTTGACCAAGCGTTGTATGCCTTCCACAGGGGAAGTTGGTCGAGGTCCTGCCATCCGACGCTCATCGCGTACTTGGCGAACTCGAAAACATGTCGTTCCGGCGAGGGCGGCGCTTGTGTCTTCATCGTTCTTCCCATTTAAAAAGAGTATACATGATTTTTAAACGGGTGTCCGGTCGGAAAGGTAATGGTCGGTTAAGAATCTAGAAGGATTTCGAATGTCTTCCGCTAATTCTGAAATCGATATCGCCTGGATTGACGATGCTGCACATCCCACAGACTCGCGAAAAAACCGGGTAAGTAATTTGTTCCTCAAGTTCTTTCATGTTGAGGTTGCTGGTCACAATCAGGGTTTTATTTTCCGAATACCTCTGATCGATAATCGAGTAGGTCTGCTCGCGCACAAAATCGCTGAGACGTGTAACCCCCAGGTCGTCAATCACGAGAATATCGACCGAGACGAGTCGATTCAGACGGGAATTCTCCTCGTCCGAAATCGATCCCCCGACACGGTTCCGAAAATCGCGGATCAAGGAAGCGGAGTTGTAAAAAAGTCCGGTGTGCCCTTGTTCGACCAAGTCGATCAACGCAGCAACAGCGAGATGAGTCTTACCTGTTCCAGCCGCACCGAGCAGGAACAGTCCCCCTTTTTCTGTGGAGACATCGAACTCTTTGACGAATTTTCTGACCCGATGGGAGGCGTTTCTGCGCTGATCGGTATCGGCCTTGAAATTGTCGAGAGTCTTGGATTGGTATCGTTTGGGAATGTTTGCTTTCTTTAGGCGCTTTCGAATCTGCCGATCGGCCAAACAATGGCAGATCTGAACATCGTTATCGGATACGATATAACCGTAACCATCACAGTCCGGGCACTCATTCTCGACTGTTTCAGTCGGTCCCCTCTCCGCCAGGGATTGAATATCCCTCAGGAAGTTCAACACCTTTGGGTCTTCCCCAATCTTTTTGAACTCGTTCATCTTTACGGGCGCGCTTCAAATACTTTCGTATCCAACCCAGCGCGGTGACCCCCTCCTCCCGTGCCGCCGAGAACCCCTTCTCCAGTTGATGAGAGGGATACTGCTCGGCCAATTCCACCAGATCTTCGATGATCCGTGAAGACATTTTAAGGCCGCAGGTCTTTTCATACAACCGAAGGATTCTTTGGTACTTAGTCTCTCCTTTAGTCTCCTCCCAGTAGCGCCATAACTCGGGACGAGTTGGGAGGTTGAGTTGTTCGAGAACTTCGGCCATTTCTTCCGGAGATTTGGGGATCGGTAGGGGTGAGGCAATCCGGTACTGATAAAACTCAGCAGACTCCCCGAGATCACGGATCTCAATCAACCCCTTTTCCCCGAGGGTTTCAAAGATCTTGTCACCCAGTTCCTTATGGATCCCACAACTGCTCATCCAGTTCAGAGAGTTGTAATCGACCCAATCGGGGAAGAGGTTTTGGGCGATGTCTTCCTCCACCAGCCGACGAAAAAAGAGCCAGGCTTGTGGATCGACTTCTTGGTTAAGTTTTTCCGGAAGACCCGAAGCCTCGAGCCAACGGGGAAAGCGGAGATAACGTTCGTCCATCTTACTTACAATACAGGAGCGCGACCGCCTGAGCCACGATCCCCTCTTCCCTTCCGAGGAATCCCATCTTCTCGTTGGTGGTGGCTTTGATGTTGACACAATCCTTGTGAAGGTTCAGACGGCTCGCCAAATGATCGGCGATCTTCCTTTTGAATGGACCGAGTTTCGGTTTCTCCGCGATGATCGTCGCATCGATATTGATGGGGTCGAATCCGGCCGCATAGATTTTGTTGAGGGTCTCATCCAACAGAATCCCGCTATCGATGCCTCGATACTTTTCATCGGTGGGAGGAAAGTGGTCGCCAATGTCCCCCAGGCAGGCAGCCCCCAAGAGAGCGTCGATGATCGCGTGGATCAGCACATCCGCATCGGAGTGGCCGACCAGTTCGACCTCGGCGGGTATGTCGATACCCCCGAGCCGCAGCGGACCGCCGGGTTTTAGTTGGTGGGTATCGTAGCCGATTCCCACCCGATGATTGAATTTCATTTAGACAACCGGTTCTTTCTCGGTATCGCCCGACCAGATCCGTGAGAGGTCGCATCCCCCATAGACCGGAAGAGAGGCCCATTGTGAGGCGGATGCCCCGGAGTCTTCAAGCCCATGGTTCAATACCTGAAACGCGCGGCTCCCATCGCGGTAGATGGTGATCCCTTTGCAACCGAGACGATGGGAGAGGAGGTAGGCATCGGCGACATCTTCCAGCTTCGCCTCGTGATGGAAGTTGATGGTTTTCGACACCGCGTTATCGGTGTGTTTCTGGAAGGCCGCCTGCATTCGGACATGCTGTTCGGGGGATAGGTCGCGCGTCGTAACAAACAGATCGGCCACCTTCTCCGGGATCCCCTCAATCTCATGCAGCGCTTCTCCCGCAGCCACCCGACTGAGGAGTTTTTCGGAATAAAAACCCTCCTCTAATGCTCGGGATTTGAAGATGGGGTGCACCTCCACAAGACGGTCGTTGTCCATCACATTCCGCCAGTAACAGATCCCAAAAAGAGGTTCGATCCCGCTCGAACAACCCGCGATGATGCTGATCGTCCCGGTCGGAGCGACTGTGGTGGTGGTGGCGTTGCGCAGAGGCGGATATCCTTGACCCGGCCAGATGCTCTTCTCGAAATCAACGAACGGCCCTCGTTCGATGGCCAAGTCGGCGCTCGCTTTCTTGCTTTCGTCCTGAATGAATTTCATGAGACGATCGCCTTCTTCAAAGGAGGCGGCGGAACCATAAGGAATTTCGCGGAGGATGAGATAATCGGCGAAACCCATGATCCCCAACCCGATCTTTCGGTTGCGTTCGGTGATCTCTTGAATTTGAGCCAGAGGGTAATTGTTTAATGCAATCACATTATCCAAGAAACGCACAGCTTGGTGAACGCGGACCTTGAGACGGTCCCAATCGACCTCCCGCGTCTGGGGGTGGACAAATTTCGAAACATTGAGCGACCCGAGATTACAGGACTCGTAGGGCAGCAAGGGCTGCTCGCCGCAAGGGTTCGTGCTCTCGTATTCGCCCACATCCGGAGTCGGATTGTCCGCGTTGAGTCGGTCGAGAAAGACGACACCTGGATCGCCATTCTTCCAGGCCCCTTTGACGATTCGCCAGAAAACTTCGCGCGCGGGAAGCGAGTCGACCTTCTGACCGTTGCGGGGCGAGATCAGATCGTACTGACCCCCCTCTTCGACTGCTTTAAAAAAGTCTTCGGTCAGAGCGACCGAAATATTAAAGTTGTTGAGAGTGTCACCCGATTCCTTGCATTCGATGAATTCCAAAATATCGGGATGGTCCACACGTAGAATACCCATGTTGGCCCCACGCCGCGTCCCTCCCTGTTTGATGGTGTCGGTGGCCGCGTCAAAAACCGACATGAAGGAGATCGGACCGCTCGACACCCCTTGAGTCGATTGAACCACAGATTCCTTCGGTCTTAGCCTCGAAAAAGAAAACCCGGTACCACCCCCCGATTTATGAATGAGCGCCGCGTGCTTAACCGATTCGAAAATCCCTTCGAGCGAATCCTCCACGGGGAGGACAAAGCAGGCGGCGAGCTGACCAAGTTCTCTTCCCGCGTTCATCAGTGTGGGCGAGTTGGGAAGGAACTCGAGACGGGTCATCATTTCGTAGTAGGTTTCCGCCCACTCCTCCTGGTTTTGTCCGGTTTCTAGAACCCCCTCGCCAGTCGCCATGAAGGTCGCCACCCGATGAAACATCTCCTCCGGTTTCTCCAACAAATGTCCCCGTTCATCGCGCTTGAGATAGCGACGTTCGAGAACCCGTTTGGAGTTCTCAGTGAGGGTGAGGAAAGGATTTTCAGGTAGGGTTGGCATTCTAATCCTTGATCGACTTCTTCCAAAGATTTTATTTGGTTAGTATGGTGGCCTCAGGGTCTGATAACAAAGGAAACGAATCTCATGATTCCTCCTATATTTTGATCCAATGGGCCGGTGGTGTCAATATGTGCACTATCGCCTGTATGAAAGGGGCCAAACTATGGAAAAAATCGGTTGGTTGTTTCATGGGTTTCATCTGCTGGCGGTGGTCATCGCGGTGGGGGGAACGTTTTGTTTGAGGTTCGTGGTCTGTCCGAGATTGGGCGAGGGAGAATCGGCTGCGGAGACTCGGAACGCCATCCTCAAGAAGTGGCGGCCCATTGTCTGGGCAATGATTATCCTCATCACCATCACCGGCCTCGCCAATGTCCACGCCGCTTTTAATCGGGTCGGCACCGATTTCATTTATTGGTGTGTCTTCCTGGTCAAATTCTTCGCGGCGATGCTCCTTTTCGGGATCGCGCTGATGCTCACGCTGCCCATCGAGGGTCTGGCCAAGGTGCGCGAGAACCGTGACCGATGGATGCGCCACATCATCGAGATCGGAACAGTCATTCTCTTCCTCTCCGCCTATCTTCGGTACTTTCGTGTCGAGGACATCGCGGGATGAAGCGAACGGTTTCGCTTCCCCACAAGAGGGCAGAGGTTTATCATGCATTCATGGACCCGATTCTTCTTTCGGGTTGGTTGAATGTCCCGTATGTCAGCACCGGGCATGGGGAACTGCACCTTTTTGAAATCGAGGATTGGAACAAAAATCATCCCTGGAAGATCCGATGTTTTATCCTGGACAGCATTCGGGATGAGAGTTTTCGCATCGAAAAGGATGAGATCGGCGATCATCATAAACCGGGTCTCGATCTTCGGTTAGTGGATTCCGAACAGGGGTGCGAACTTAGTCTGGAGTGGGAGGATTCCTACTTCGACCGACTCGCGAAAGAACTGCTCGACCCTCGCGGACACCTACGATTGGGCCACCTGATCGCGGTCGAGACAACCGATGCTTCGGAAACCCCCTGATGAGCCTCAACCCCTACGCGAAAACAGTCTCCGATAGAAAACGGAGAACAGGGTTTGTTGTCTTTTCCATCCTCTACTGGGCTCTCTTCTTTCTCTTCGCCGAAACCACGATTGTCGGAGATGGCATCCACTACCACACCTTCTTCCCTGCCCTTCTCTCCGACCGCAACCTGAACCTGGCCGATGAGTTTGTCGCCTATCCCCAGGGTTCCCCCTTCGCCATCGGGTTCAAACTTCTTCCCACGGGTTATGCCGCGAACCCCTACCCCTTCGGGTCCAGTCTCCTTCAACTCCCGTTCCTCATCGGCGCCTGGGTTTACGATCGAACGGTCGGTCTCGCCTCGGAGATAGGAATCCATGATTTTCTTTCCGCGCCCTATCTGGTCGCCCAGATCCTGTCGACTTGGTTCTATTGCTGGATCGGATGCTTCTGCCTTTGGCGCATTCTCGAAAAACTATTTCGGACCGATGATTCATTCTTGATCGTCCTTTCGATGGTGACCGCCACACCACTCTTGAACTACCTGATACACGATCCCGCTTATTCCCATGCCTATAGTTTTTTCGCGGTCAGCTTTTTCTATTTCCTGTGGTTCTGTGTTTCGAGAAAAGATTCCTTCGCTTCCGGTCTACTGATCGGCGCGGCGGGTGGGTTGGTCTTCCTCGTGCGATGGCAGGATGTTCTCTTCCTCTTTCCGGCGGCAGTTTATTCGATCGGAATGGGCCTACGGGGTGTGGAAACCGAAGGAGAGTCGACGCGTCTCCGGCAACGCTTCGCTTTCGTCGCGGGGGGCCTCATCGGTTTCCTCGCTTGGATCTCTCCCCAACTCATCTACTGGAACATCCTTTATGGGTCACCGGTCCTTGTCCCGCTGGGGGAAAAGATCTATAGCGAGGGGTACTATTTTCAAGAATCCCTCTTCTCCAAAAAGAACGGTCTTTTCAAGTGGCACCCGCTGACCCTGGCGGCCACTATCGGACTCATTTGGATGGCTTACAAAAAACGGTGGCTCTGGTGGATTTTGCCCGCGATGATCCTCCAGTTTCTTTTCATCGGATCGCTCGCCGATTGGACCGGGTCCTATGCCTTCGGACAGAGACGCTGGGTGAGCGGTCTCCCCTTTTGGGCGATGGGTCTCGCGGCGCTCTTTTCAATCCGGTGGAAACCCTGGCGGTGGTTGTTGCGCGCCGGAATCCTCTACCTCATCGTGTGGAACTTTCTAGTCTTTCAAGTCTGGCATGGCGGGTTCTTCGAGGGGGGGCGTCACAGCACCAGCAAAGTCTTTTGGATGCTTCAGAACACACCAGAGTTTATTTTCGGAGACCTCTTTCAGCTCGCTTTCTTCCCCAACCTGATGGAAGAGGGTTCCCCCCGACGCCTCTCTCTCTTCCTGCTCGCTTTCCTCCTGACACTCCTCACCGCTTCGGCGGCGATCGTTTTCTTGAACCGACCCCTTGGCAGGAGAGCGGTCATGGCCCTGGCGCTTCCGATGACGGTCATCCCCCTTGTGCTGGGTGGAAGTTTTGTCCTGGCGGATCGAACGAGCGCGGTTTCACTTCAAGCCGATCTCATGGCGACTCTGTCCACCCCCGGGCAATCCCTTCCCCTGATCCCAGTGAAAAAGGGGAAGGCCGAGATTTACGCTGGTGTGAAAAGTTCGTTGATACTCGGACCGAAGCGGAAAACCTCTCTCCGAATTCAAAACCCACAAGTGGTCTCCGAGTTGAATCTGATTGGGTACCTCTCTTCAGCGGCGCCCGAAATCGAAAAGGGACAGGAGTGCCTGCGAATGGTGATCTCCGGGTTGGAAGGGAAGGAATCGAAAACGGTCCATGTGGGGGAGGAATTCGATTTTCCCTCCCCCGAGTTCGGAAGGATTCGCGAAGCGAGTGGCGCCCTCGACCCTCAGACAGTGGAACTGGATGAGGGGGGAACCGTTTATTTTTCCTATGGTGTCGAGTTTCCCTTTTCCTCGCAGGTCGTGCGGGCGGTTACCCTCGAAAACCTCCTCCCCATGGGAGAGATCGGAATTGAGGCGGTTTCCTTAATCCCGATGAAATTTGAACGGGATGAAATAAGCGCGGTATCACCTGAAAGTCTTGTCGGTGGTCCCGCCGAGTTGAATCTGAATCCCGTTTACAACGATTCCATCGCTGACCTCGCGCCTCCATTGGGATTCATCCCGGGTGCCACTCTGGAATGGCGAGGGATTCCCTTTTCAATTTCGGATTCGACCGGATCAGCCTGCCTAAACACAGGAATCGAGCCCCTCCCCCTGAGTTTCTCGACCCCTGTGCGGCCCGTGGAATGCCAGGCGATTCAATTCTTGCTGACCGAGGAGGGAGCTTCCCCCGGGGATGAGGGACCGATCGCCACTCTACGACTTCATTTTTCGGATGGTGGGTCGGCTGGCGAGACGGTTTACACCTCCGATCTAAAGGGTGACTATTGGTCGGTTTCAACCAGTGAGGGTGGCCGGCCCGGGTTGTATGTGAAAACGGTTTTGGTCCCCAGCATGAGCGGCCCGCTCATCGGCTTGGAAATTGAACGCGATCACCAAATCGAACGGGCCTTGGTGATTCTTGCCGCGACAGCGGTCCCTTGATATGCGGTCTTTTGAAAGGACAGAACAATGACCGATTCCATGACTCTCAAAGAAAGAATTGGCGATCTCGGTGTGGTTTCGATCCTGGTGATCGATGATGTGGATGAAGCTCTCCGTGTAGGAGAAGCGCTCATGAAGGGGGGGCTCCCCTCCATGGAGATCACCTTCCGAACCGAAGCCGCTTTTGAGGGCATTCGTGCTCTGGTCAAAAACTTTCCCGAGGCCTTGGTCGGGGCCGGGACAATCCTCACCGATGACAATCTCTTACTCGCTCAGGATGCCGGTGCGCAGTTTGTGGTCACCCCAGGACTCAGCCCGCTTGTGGTCGAAAGAGCCATCGAAATTGGAATGCCGATGTATCCCGGTGTGATGACCCCCGGTGATGTAGAGAGGGGTCTTGGTTACGGATTGGACATTTTGAAGTTTTTCCCCGCCGGTGAGGCTGGGGGGGTTGGCATGATGAAGGCTCTTTCCGGCCCCTATGCCCACACCGGAGTCCAATTCATCCCCACCGGCGGAGTCAATTCGAACAACCTTTCCGATTATCTCTCACTCCCGATTGTCCTGGCCTGTGGCGGCACCTGGATCGCGAGCAAAGACCGTATCAAGAACGGGGATTGGGATGGCATCGAAGCGACCGCAAAAGAAACGGTGGAGATTGTCAAAACGGCGCGGGGTTAGTGTTCTGTGCTGGAACACTGACCTCATGTTGCTGGAACGTGGCTCGTGGTGCTGGAACGTGGCTGTGCCTCGTTCCTTTCCCCGCATCGGATTCCCATCCGATGTGAGACAGCATGAACAATAAAATGACGGAACCGATTTCAGCCGCGACGAGTTAAAACTCGTCGCTACTCACACGAAACCCACACCTATCGGTGTGGGTTGAGGATCTGATCCAAATATCAATTGACGAAATGTCCACCCACTACTAGACTTTTGTAGAAATGATCGTCTATCGAGTCGCCCTGCTCATCGCTATATTCTCCCTCCCGGCTGCGGCGGCAACCCACCATGTCTCGAAGGATGGTAACGGGACCGATGGACAAACCTGGAAAAGGGCCTTCCCCGCCATCGGCGAAGCGCTCGCCCTAGCCTCGGCCGGTGACGAAGTGTGGGTCGCAAGTGGGACCTATCATGAGGTGATCGAATTGCCGACCGGCGTGGCATTGTTCGGAGGGTTCCATCCACCGTCGCAGGTGACGGAGTTCGAGGACCGAGATTGGAAATCGTTTGAATCGATTATAGACGCGACAGGACTTGAAAGGTCCGCCGTCGTTATCCATGCGAGTTGTACAATCGATGGATTTACAATCACAGGGGGGTATAGCATTGGCAGAGACGGAGGGGGCATTTCGGTCGGGACCAGGAATACCTCAGGCAGCATCGTGCGGAACAACCTCATAACAAGGAACATCTCATTCGGAGGAGGAGGAGGAGGGATTGCTCAATTCCATGGAGCGATTTGCGACAATACGATTAGTCATAATTGGTCGGTTTTAGACGCCACGATTACCGGTACGGTGGGAAGCGGTCAGGGCGGTGGTCTCTATCGATGTGATGGAGAGATCTATCGCAATGTTATTTCCACTAATAATTTGGGCAATACCAAATACAGATCTGGTGGCGGTTTGGCTCGTTGTGATGGGGTTATTTCAAAAAATATAATAGTGTCTAACCTTGGGTGGAGCGGGGGAGGTATAGCCGGAAGTTCAGGAAGGATAGAAAACAATCTTATAGTGGGAAATATCGCAGAGACTCCACCGAATGAACGGTTACTGAAAGGGATAACAATGGAATTCTTGGCCAACGGAGCTGGCTTGGATCAATGTCGTGGAGAAGTGATCAACAACACGATCGTGGATAATATCTCAGAACATAAGCCAGCAGGGATCAGCATCTCTATTGTATCGAACTGTATAGCATTCTATAACCTTGTCTCTCAGTCTGGTGAGCAATCCGATATAGGGCTCGAATCTTCGGAAAGGTACTGCTGTATCGGAGTCGATGATAGAACACTTGACGGAAGTCCCGCTGGAGTTGGCAGCATTGGTGATGAACCCAGTTTCGTCGACAGGGAGGGTGGGGACTACCGTCTTCTATCCAGTTCTCCTTGCATCGACACAGCCACCGACACTGATCTGACCACCGATATCGAGGGAAACCGAAGACCCGTGGACGTGATTGGAGTGGGTCGAGACGGCCAGGATGCGTACGATATGGGGGCTTATGAATTTCAAATTCCGAGATCCGACCTCAATGGCGATGGTTACACCAACCACGTGGACCTCATGATCTTCCAACAAGATTGGATGAAGGTGTCGGGGTCATGAACGCTCGGGGTCTTGATCGGTGCAGGAAAACGGATCATACCCAAGGAATTCAAAAAGTGTCATTTCGACGTTAGGAGAAATCTGATGGGAGAGACACGCTGAATCGACGCCACCGGTTACAATGGGTGAGTCGACTCCTTCGATTTAATTTGAGGTTGGACAAGATCAACAACACCTATCAGATTTCTCCCTCCGGTCGAAATGACAGTGAGTGAAGCATCTGGAGGAATCGAACGTTCAACCCACAACCCGCACCCCCAGGTGCGGGTTTCGTGTGCATAGATGGACCTCATGATCTTCCAACAAGATTGGATGAAGGTGTCGGGGACATGAACGCGATGCCCTTTGATTGGTGAAGGCAACCTAATCATACCCGAGGAGTTCACAAGGTGTCATTTCGACGCTAGGAGAAATCTGCTGGGAGAGACACGCTGAACCGAAGCTGCCGTTTACAATGGGGTAGTCGACTCTCGAGATTCAGTTTGAGATCGAATTGAACCCACATCATCTATCAGATTTCTCCCTCCGGTCGAAATGACACTTAGTGAAGCATCTTGAGAAATCGAACGTTTAACCCTCAACCCGCACCCCCCGTGGTGCGGGTTTCGTGTGCGTAGCGACGCGGTTTTAACCCGTCGCGGACTTCAATCGGTTGGACATGTTTCCCAACTCTTTCCAAACTCCATCGGATGGGAATCCGACGCCGCCGAGGAACGAGGCGGGAGCCACGTTCCAGGAAATGCCCAGCAACCTCAACCCCCTCCCATGGTCGAAACCATGGGCTATTCTGAAAAGCCCCGATGGGGCTAAAAGCAAGCCGCTCTACAATGTTTCTTGAAACCTGGATACTCTTCTCTTGGTATGAATCACGAGACCCAAAGTTCGGAATGCGATTGTTGGGAACGCTCGCGGAAATTTCTTGTCGGCGTTTTGCTGACTGGGATTCTCCTGCTCGCGGCCTGCCTGCGTCTTCAGGATCTCGGAAAGAACTCCCTTTGGGGGGATGAGATCAACATGATGCAGGTCAGTTCCGAATCGAACCTGGCCGAGGTTTGGAAAGCGGTCCGACGCCCGCACTCCGTCGGGTATCCCGCCTTTCTCCACTACTGGCAAAGGGTCGATCGAGCCGAGTCGATGGTGAGACTCCCCTCCGCCATCGCGGGGGTCCTCGCGGTCGGGTTGCTTTACTGGATTGGGAGCCTGGTTTGGAACCGTGGGCTCGGACTCTCCGCCGCCTTTCTTCTGGCCATCGCCCCGGGGGCCATTCGGTTTTCACGCGAGGTCGCTCCCTATGGCATTCAAAACGCGGTCATCCTTGGCATCTTTCTGGTCTGGCTCTATGCCCTGAAAAGAAACCGTTGGTTGGATTGGGTCCTATTCTCAGTTCTCGCAGCATGGAGCCATTACCTCCACCCTTTGGCCTCTCCCACACCGATCGGTCTCATGCTCCTGGCCCCTCTGATTTGGTTTTCCGGAATACCCAACCGCGGTTCATCCTATTCGGTTCAAAAGAAATCGTTCTGCTTATCGAGATGGGGAGGATCGCTCCTCCTTTATGCAGTCCTCATCTTTCCACAGGCCTATGACAACTTTCGCGGGAGCCGCCAGTATGTCGAGAGCGCGAAGGAAACCCTCTCCTTCGGCAATTACTTTGAGGAAATCTTTCGCTTGTTCGGCGACTTCAATCCGGAAACCGTTTGGGCGGCGAGAGTCATCCTTCCGCTGTTAGTTCTGGGCATACCCATCCTCTTCCTCCGTTCCTGGGTCTTGGCGCTGGCTGTTCTCGGTTGGGCCTCCGGGACTCTGGCCATCTGGTTCGCCTTTTGGTGGGTGCAATCGCATTTTTTCGATTACCACTATCTGACCTCCCACCTCCCTGCTCTGCTTCTATTCGCGGGAGCAGGCATCGTTTGGGTCGCTTCCCTTCCAGGTCGTCTCTTTCGTGAGGGCGCGAAAGGTCGTTGGATTGTTGGCGGCTTGATCGGTTCCCTGATCCTTGGGGGAATCCTCTGGGCCAGCCTTCCCTCGCTCCGTTACGAAGCCAACCGCAAGTGGCCGAACTACCGTGAAGCGGGAGAGTTCCTGACCTACCGCCTGCGCCCACAAGACCGGTACTATGTCCAGCCCGATCATTTTCTCTCGCTCAAACTCAAATACTACGCCGAACAGGTCATCGATCAGGAAGTCGGGTTCGATATCTTTTTCGACAGGGAGAAACAAAAACAGCTCGCCGAAGAGGAGGGCATCCTCTACATCGCTTCCGGAAAACCGCTGGGGGCGAAACGCGACTATCAGCGAAAATACCTTCATGGGGTCAATCTTCAGTGGAACCCGGAGGCCCAGAAGGAGCCCGGGTTTTATCAGAAAGTCTACCAACAACTCCTTCCCCTCGATCTTTACAAATACGGATTGATCCTGGAGGCCGAGGGGGATTTATCCAGTGCGCTCGCAGCTCATATCCAGGCCGCCTCCGATTCGCCAACAGACTACCGCCCCTTAAAGAAGAAGGCGGAAGTTCTTTATAAGCTGGGGCGACCCGAGGAATCCATCGCCGCGTTTGAGGAATCGCTTCCTCATGCACCCGAGGAAGAACGCTGGTGGATCTGGGTGGAAATCGGCAAGCGGTATTCGGAAATGAATGATCTCGAAGGGGAGATCGACAGTTATCGGAAAGGTTTGGAGGAACCGGATGCCAATGAAGGTTACCTGTGGGAGGTTATCGGCGAAGCCTATTATCAATCCGAAAAATATGAGGAAGCGATCGACCCCTTCAAGAGCGCGATCGAAGAGGACCCGCACCGCTCGCGGTCGCTGATCCGGCTGGGTGAATTGATGATCGAGAAAGACCCGAACGCGGCGCGCGATTATACCGAGAAGGGACGCGCTCTTCTCGGTCGAACCGATTATTATTGGGTCCAAAAAGCCGATGAAATCGAAGCGAAACTCGAGGAACAATAGCGATGGCGGGAAAGATCCGTTGTGCCCTCCTCTCCGAAATGCTTCAACCCTACCGCATCCCGGTCTTCAATCGCATCGCCGAAGATGACCGTATCGATTTCGAAGTCCTCCTCCTTTCGGTCCGGGAAGCGAACCGCGAGTGGGAGATCGAGATGGAGAACTGTCGGTTCAAATACCGGACTCTTCCGAGCAGAGATTTTTATATCCGCTCACTCGATTGGGGACTCCATTTCAATCGAGGCGTCGGCCGGGCATTGGATGAGATTGGCCCGGAGGTGGTGGTCGGCACGGGTTATGTTTCTCCGGCTTACCTCGCCGGCCAGAAATGGGCCAAGAGGAACGGAGCGGGGTATGTGCTCTGGAGCGGCAGCACCGCCTCGACCTCCAGGATCGGTAAAGGGCCGCTCAAGTGGATGAAAAAAAGATTCGTTCGGAATTGCGAGGCCTACCTGAGCTATGGAACCGATGCCACTAAACAGCTGATCGCGCTCGGGGCGGATGCCTCCCGGGTGGTCACCGGATGCAATACAGTCGATATAGAAACGTTCGAAGAGAGGACGGAGACCGCGCGGAACGCCCCCGAATTCCCCGACTGGCGAAAGGGTTATCCCAAGCACCTGATCCTTTACATCGGACAGATGATCGAACGGAAGGGAGTCCCCGATCTAATTCGCGCCTTCCAATCGATCAAGGCTCGCGATCTCGGTTTGGTCCTGGTCGGAGATGGCCCTGAGCGCGAGCGATACCAGCGCGAATTCGAGGGGGTCGACCGAGTTTATTGGGAGGGTTACAAACAGTCTCGGGATTTGGGACCCTTCTTGGCCGCCGCCGATGTTCTGGTGATGCCCTCGCGTCTGGAGTTGTGGGGGTTGGTGGTCAACGAGGCGATGGCCTCCGGGCTGCCCGTGATATCCACTACCTGTTCGGGTTCGACCACGGACCTTGTCGAAGAGGGGGTGACAGGCTATTCCTTCGAGGCAAAGGATGAGATGGCGCTGGCCACCCTGCTCAAATCGGTCGCCGATCACCCCGATCGTTGGGCGGAGATGGGCGGAAACGCTCGAGAACGTGTTCGAAAATGTGGACCGCGAGAGTATGCGGACTGTTTTGTGGAATCTGTTATCCTGGCGAAAGAGAATAAGATAAAGGGTTGAATCCATTCCGGTTACCCTCCCTTTCCAATTGTTGCTAGACTCGCGAAATGCCCAGAGTTCTTCACCTCTATAAAGACATCTTTCCCCCTGTCTATGGCGGGATCGAAGTGGTCATGGGAAAACTCGCCTCTCATCAGGTGGAGAAGGGATGGGATGTAGCCGTCGCGGTCTCCGGTCCTGTCGACCGTGAATGGTCCGAAAAAACCGGTGTCGAGGTGATCCCGGTCGGAGAATGGACACGGACGTTATCCAATCCGGTCTCATTCGGTTTTCTCAAAGTTCTGCGACGTGAAGAATACGATGCCCTCCACCTCCATCTCCCCTGCCCGACTGTGGTGCTTTCGACTCTGGCGGCTGGAAAAAGGAATGTCCCCTGGTTCGCATCCTATCAAAGCGACATTGTCCGTCAGAAACTGACAGGAGCCCTCTATGCTCCCCTGCAGCTCCGATTCCTTTCCCAATGCGAACGGATCTTCGTCTCCTCCCCTCCACTCCTGGAGACATCGCCAGTCCTCCAAAAGGTTCAGGACCGTTGCCAGGTTGTCCCCCTCGGCATCTCGAGCGAACGCCTCTCAAAGGAAGACCAGGACGAGGGAGATCGAATTCGCTCGGAGTATCCGGACCGCCCCATTATCCTCTTTGTGGGTCGCTTCCGCTGGTACAAAGGGCTCAATGTCCTCCTTCAAGCGATGGACGAAGTCGACGCCACCCTCTTGGTGGTCGGATCCGGAACTTCCACACAGGTCCGAGAGACGCGGAAAATCGCGGCTGGATTGAAACATCCCGATCGAGTCCAATTTCTCGGGACAGTATCACGCCTCGAACCCATCCTTGCGGCAGGCGACCTGTTTTGTCTCCCCTCGACTCATCGGGCAGAGGCTTTCGGTTATGTCCTACTAGAGGCCTTTCGGACGGGGCTGCCGGCAGTCACCACTGAGCTCGGAACGGGAACCTCCTATGTGAACCAGGATGGAGTCACCGGGTATGTGGTCGCACCGCGCGATGCAAAAGCATTAGCCGAAGGATTAAACAACGCCATCACTGATCGAGTTCACTTGAGAGATTTGGGAATTGCTGCAAGGAAACGTGTGGAAAAAGAATTCGGACTTGAAAAGATGGTGGGAGATATCCTGGACTCTTACCAGACGAAGACAGCCATCTTCGAGGACACGCGATGACGCCAGCTGAAGAGATCGACTCCGGCAAAGGGTCTGTCAAAACCGGGCGTTGGGGGTTCTACATCCTCACGTTCGCTCTGGTCTTCGGTTCCCTTCTCATCGAAGTCCTTCTGATGATTCTCCTGAATGAAACCTTTTGGTACAAGAAAAAGGAAATCAACGTCAACTTGGCAGACCCCATCGCGGAGATCCCAAGATTGGGTGCACCCATGTATTCACCTGAAATTGGGAGAAGAAAGGCAAATCCATCCTCTGTATCGGATGCGGAAATGGAGATCCATGTGAGGGTCGCGTATGGCGATGCTTTCTTCCAGGCGATTCAGAGGATGAATAACCCCCTCATTCGGCTGGAAATGCTGAACGAGAAGGGAGAAACGGTTTTCAGTTGGGAAGCCTCAAACGCACAGAAAAAGAGAGATCACTTGAACACATGGGAAAACAGTCTCTTCAGTCGGGATTTCGAATACCCTGTGAAAACCTCCAAAGCCCATGATCTCGTCCTTTACTTTGTGAATTCACCCGATGTCCTCGAGGACACCCGCTTTCTTGCCATGAGGTACCGAACTTATTTTGCAGTGATTACCGCAATTAATTTCTTTGTGGTCATGCTGGTTTATCGCGGTGGGATGCGTCCGCTCGGGAGGATTGCCGGGGCGCTCTCCCATCCACCGGAGGAGACTCCACCCATCATCTTCTCCCCGATTCACGAAGCCGAAAAGGCATACAACACACTGGCCAGGAGTACACGGTTGGTGAGGTCCCATTCCGAGATGACTGACCGATGGGAAAGCCTGGATGAAGGTAAAATGCTTTCTTCTCTTGAGGACCGAGAAATATTCTGGACGCCCGCGCTCAGAACAATCCGGTTGGGTATGTCATACCGGTCGGTCTTTTGGATACCGGCAGTCGAGTTGGAAAGAGGCAGTTGGGACCCAGTGATCGAGATGGACGAAAGAGAGATCGGACTCTTCAATCAAGATTCCTTTCTTTCCCTAATGGAGAAGACGGACACACCTAATTTGGTTTGGGAATCTCATCCCGAAGGTAAATTGACACGAAACCCGGGTGGCCAAGGTTCGAGGCCTTGGTTTCTATCGAAGGTTTTTCAAAAAGAAAAGCTTGCGGGATTTCTTGTGGCGACACCAAGGGGGACCAGGGAGTCCTGTCGTCTCGACCTCCCCTACTTCCAGAATCTGACGGCGTATCTCAGTCAGATCCTAACCCGATCCCTTGAACGATCTGAGCAACTCGATCGGGAGAGGTTCGAAGTGAGTATCGATCTCTCCGCCTCCATGGGACACGATCTCACCAACATCCTGGCGACAGGGAAACTCGAATTGGAAACACTGAAGACCGCCTTCAAGCGCGGGATTGTCCAGGTTCCGGATGAGAAGAGGCCAGCGGTCGAAGCGGCTGTCGAGGGATTGCGGAAAACTACGGTCCTATTGCAAGAGGTGGTCAATGTTTATCGCGCGTTCAGTTTTACCCGGGAACCTCGGTGGGAGATAATGGAACTTTCTCAGACGATCGGGGAGGTCATGGAACTTTATAGGCACTCGACTTCGCGCCCGGTGACCTACGAGAACCTCAGCGGTGACGAGAAAGTCGAAGCCTTCGCCGATCCTCGTTTGGTCAAACTTGTTCTGTTTAACCTGTTGGCCAATGCCACCCAGGCGATCACTGCGCGCCAAAGGGATTCCAAAGAACCTCAGGGTAAGGTGGAAGTCGATTGTCTCTACAAAGAGGGGCAAGCCGTCTTTCGAGTGATGGACAACGGGACCGGGTTCCGCGACACCGAGGGGCATCGGCTCGAAGGGGTCGCACTCGATCATATTTTCCATTTCGATTTTTCCACGAAAGGCAAACAGGGGGGACTTGGCCTAGCCTGGGTGAAGAGCATCATCGAAGAGATTCATCCTGGTCACCTGAAGCCCTCCAATCGGGAAGGTGGATTGGGGGCAAATATGGAGGTGTACCTCCCCATCCCCACCGATGAGGAGCGAGAGAAGGCGGAAACGAACCGTCCATTCGCATGAAGACTCTTATCCGACTCCCCAATTGGATCGGTGACGCGGTTATGGCTACACCGATGATTCGTGCTGTGTCGGGCGATCCCGGAACGGATTCCTGTTCAGTATGGGGACCACCCAAGGTGGCGACTCTGTTCCACCACGACCCTGGCATCGACTCCGTCATTGAGGCCGACTTGAAAGCCGATCCAAGTCGGAGTGAGGAGATTAGGGGAGCCGCGTTCGAACGGATTTACCTTTTGCCCAACTCCTATTCCTCCGCGAGGGAGGCGAAATTTATCGAGATCCCGGAGCGGATCGGTTACCGGACTCAGTGGCGGGGTCCGCTTCTCACCCATCCAGTCAGGTGTGGCCCTAGAATCCGAACCTTGAGAATGGCGGAGTATTATCTTCACCTTCTCCCCACGGACATCCGTTCGCTCGCGGAGGGATCGGTCCCGAATCTTGCAGTTTCCGATGAAGAAAAGAGCGCGATAAGGGATCGACTCTCAGCCCTCCTCGAGTCGGGCTCTTCACTGGTGGGAATGGCTCCGGGGGCGGCGTTCGGTCCAGCCAAGCAATGGTTGATTGAGAATTTCCAAGAGCTCGCTGAGGAATTGGTTAGGGATAAAATATCCGTGGTGGTCCTTGGAGGGCCAAATGAGATCAATGCAGGAGATCAAATCGTTTGTAATCTCCCCTCGGGTTCGAGTCTCAATCTCGCCGGGAGGACGACGATACGCGAAATGATGGCGATCCTCGTTCATTGCCAAGCGTTAGTCACTAACGATAGCGGGCCGATGCACATCGCCGACGCTCTAGGGACACCAACCGTGGCCATTTTCGGTTCCACCGATTCTTCTTGGACAGGGCCGCGTGGGAAACACCACCAAGTCTTGCAATCCAATGTCGCCTGCAACCCCTGTTTTTTGAGGGAGTGCCCGATTGGGTACGAGTGCATGAAAGGGATCACGGTTGAAATGGCGAGGGAGGCGGTTGAGCGGGTGCTGGGTTGAATCACGAACGGCTCGAAGGTGGCCGAAAGACTCGAAGAGAAGAATACAAAAATCTTTGATTTTTGTCCTTCGAGTCTTTCGGCCCCTTTCGCGGTTTTCGTGGTTCGATTGAACGTAAACTATCGATAACTCCAATCCGCTCTATCGCTCAGATGCGGCGTCTCGTTAAAAGAGCTTAAAGTGAACTTGCCCTCGGTGAAGAGGAAGGTGGTGAGCGAGGCATTCCGCAGCATCCAAGAGAGTTGAAGGGTCGTCTCCGAGTCGGTTTTGAGGGCGTACTGCATCGCGACTCCGATGGTTCCACCCGAGGTGAAAGCGGCGATGTGTTGGCTGCGGCCGACGTTGCGGGTCATTTCTTCGATGGAAGACTCGACCCTTCCCACAAACTCCTTCCAAGATTCGACTTTGTTGAAATGAATCTCTCCCGCGATCCAATGTCTCATCGCGGTCTCGAACATCTTTTGGTAGGTGCGGAAACGCTCTCTGTCGCCGGTCGCGTTTTTGAAGGTTTGGTATTGCTCCTCGAGGGAGGGATCGATTTCGCGAAGATCGTCGAGGTGGTTGTATAGAAACTCTTCGGCTTGGTATTCGTTCAATCCGGGGAGTACCTTGCTCTCGGGACATGAAAGACCTCGGTCGACGTAGACCTGACGAACGATTTCCGCGGAATCAATCTGGCGTTTCAAACCCCCTGAGTAGATTGCATCCAATTGAAGATTCTGGTCGCACCAATATTCTCCGAGAAGTTGGATCTGTTTCTCTCCCAATGGAGAAAGCCGATCGTAGTTGTCGGTCAGGAATGATGCCTGACCATGACGGACCAGCAAAAGAAGACTCATTCAGAAAGGTGCTCCCGCACCAGGTCCGACCAGATGGTGTATCCCTTGTCAGTCAAATGGAGACCGTCATTGAGAAGTAGGTCTGGTATCGGTTTCGCATCTTCGCCAATCATCGGGGTATCGATGTCGATGTAGATCAGATTCTCATCCTGAGTGGTGTACTGCTCGATCAATTGGTTCGCTTTCCTCATCTCATCCACGAGGGTCCAGCGGGAGAGACTCGGTTTGATGCAGACATAGAGCAGGCGGGTGTCGGGGAGATGATCCTTGATGATCCCGGCAAAGGTTTTGTAGTCCTCGAAAACATCCTTAGCCGATTTTCCGCTAGCAATATCGTTGTCACCCGCATAGAAGACGACGGTCGCGGGTTTGTACGGGAGAAGGATGCGGTCTGCAAAATTGATCGAGTCGGCGATCTGAGAACCGCCGAAACCGCGATTGATGACAGGGAGATCGGGAAAGAATTTATCCAGATCCCAGAACCGAATGCTGGAACTCCCGACAAACAAGATCCCATTCTGAGGAGGGGGGTTGGCTTTATCCGTCTCCTCGAAAAATTGGATTTCATCCTCCCAACGAGTTGAGTCGTGTTCGGCATGGCACATAAGTGTTGGGATGATTAAACTGATGATGGAAAGAGCAATGAATCTCATGATCCTTCTCCTTTGAGGTAACCGATCAGATCCGCCAAATCTTGGCGGGACATATTCTTTTCCAGTTCCTGAGGCATCAGCGACAGGTTGGTTGAATAGATGTCTTCAATATCAGACCGAAGAATGGTTTCTTGCTCTCCTTTGGCTCGGCGGATGGTGATGCTGGTCGGGGTTTCAGAGGCGATCAGTCCGGTCAGGACATCTCCATCGACTGTCTCGACGACGTAGTTGGTAAAACTCGGGATAGTCTCGTGATTCGGGATGAGGATGTGAAGGAGCAACGATTCTTTCGGCTGAGTCCGGATTCCTGTCAGGTCAGGTCCGACCTCTGCCCCTTCCCCATCCAGGAAATGGCACTGGGCGCAATGCACCTTGAACATCTCGAAACCTTGTTTGGGATCGGCATTCAGGTCGAGGACCGACTTGTAATCCTCAAAAACCTTTTTTCGATCAGGGTTCTTGATCCCCTCAAAAATCTTCTTGGCCCGCGATTGGATCTCCGCATTCGAACTCTTGAGCAGACGGTTTCGTTGGAGGGGTTCGATGGATGTGGATTGGATGTCACCCTTCTCGAGCGCGGTTAGAAAAACGGGTAGGTGGTGCCCCCGGGTCACCACACTGGAGATAATAGTATCGCGCACCGGCGGAGTGAGCCCTCTCCAACGGTCGCCATCGGATAAAAATTGTCCGACTTCCCCTTCGGGCTTCCTTGCTAATGCCTTCGTGGACGCGATCTGGAGATCTTGTGGAACGAAGGGGCTGACCAGGTCGAACAATGACTGGCCCACTTTCTGAAACGAGGAGTATTGGAGGAAATCGACTCCTGCCAATCGTTCCTCCATAGGCGCCTCCGAGTCCTCGGCGACCTGTCTCGCCGATTCAAGCAGTTCCTGTATTCTCGAGGCTGTCTCGACATCATCTCCTGCTAGAAACACAAGGAGATCGGAGTGACCTCGGGCTTCAGGTTTTTTCTGGAGCGGTTCCAGAAGTCCGAGAATCGCGACTCGTTCCCAGGCCGCATCTTCAGGAGCAGTGGAGACGGTTACTTGGGAGGCGCGTTTTCGAATTCCTTCCAGAGACTCTTGATTCCCGAGGATGCCACAGAGTGAACGGAGAAACTCTGCCCGGCCTGGACTGCTCAGGTCGTCCCAGTCAAGTGACAGTGAAAGCAGTTCACCTGATTTGTCCCCGAGCGAGGAGAGGACAGCGGCCCTTGTCCAAGGATCTTCGACACCGCGTTCCGCGATCGTCGCTAAGGCCTTCGTCTTTCCATCCAGATCGAATGCGCCGAGGGTCAGCGCGGCTTGGAAACGGACACGATGATTGGAATCGGTTGAAAGCGCGAGGATCCTTTCACTGAGGGCATCGCTGGCAATCGAGGGGTGGCGTTCTGCCAGGATCAGAGCATTCTCTCTCACACCTGGGTGCGCATCCGCAAGGGCTTCAAGCATTTCACTCTCGGTCAATGAGTCGAATCGTTCCAGCAACCAAAGTGAAAGGACTCTCCCCTGGGGCGTCGCCGCTTTTCCCACCAGTTCTTTCACTTCACTTACCCATTCATCGGGTTCTCTTTCGATTAGTAGTCTTTGCGCCGTCTCTCTCCACCATGAGTTCGGATTATCCAAGAGCTCGGTGAGCTGAGCGGTTGTCATCTCAGCCGGAAACTTCTCCGGAATAGAAGAGGCGCCTCCGGAACTGTTGGATTTGAAACGATAAATCCTTCCGAGGTCCTTGCCCGTATCGAAGTCTGTGATTTTGCGGATAGATTCGGGGAGATACGTTGGATGCTCGATGGTTTTGCGATGCATGTCGCAGACGTAGAGCGCCCCATCCGGCCCATTCGCGAGATTGACAGGCCGGAACCAGTTGTCGGTCGAGGCCAAAAACTCAGTCTTTTCGCGCGGGCGTTCGGCAGTGTAGGAGGCTCCATGATCTTTCCTAACAGCCCGATGTATCAGATTGCCGGTTGGATCGCAAACAAAATGGTTTCCATAGAACTCGGGGGGAAGGGCAGAGCCTCGATAGATCTGGAGGCCACAAGCGGCAGTGAAGGTGTGAGCGTGGGAAATCGCGGTTGTGATATTGTCGCTCATAGGGTAAAGACGGACCGGTTCCCCATCGCCATAAAGATCCTGAACTGTTTGGGTATATGCGAAAGAGGGATTACGGGAGAGATAATGAAAATCGACGACCACCTGTTCGGCGGGTTTCCGGTTCGAACAGACAAAACGGTGGCCGTAATCGTCGAAGGTATGCCCAAATTGCGCTTGACCGGGGATGATCTGGACCTCGAAGGTTTCTGGATGAAACCGAAAATCGTTTCTTTGGGTCTCCACAGGTTTGCGGTCGGGAAAATTCGGAGAGGTGATGGCTCCGCCACTTAGCCCGTTGGTCAGATAAATCCAACCATCAAGGCCAACAGTCGGGTGGCTGACTCTGAGCTGGGTCGAACCGCCCTTGGAAAAACCGGTCAACCAAACCTCTCTGAGGTCGGCCTTCCCATCTCCATCGGTGTCTTTCAAAAACAACACATCGGGAGCGCATGTGACGATCACTCCACCCTTCCATGGGAGCACTCCATTAGGGAAAGTAAAATCTTCCGCAAAAGTTGATCGCGTTTCATAGATTCCATCTCTGTTCCGGTCTTCCAATCGTGCGATTCTCCCGGCTGGTGGTTCGCCTTCAGGGGGGCCGGATGGATATCCAATGTTTTCAACAACGTAAAGTTTCCCCCACTCGTCGAAAGCAAGGGCGACTGGGTCCAAAACCGTGGGTTCAGCGGCCACGATTTCGGCATTGATATCAGGATGAAGATGGAAATGTTTGAGGCTCTCTTCAGGAGAAACCGGGTTGGCTGCTCCGACAGATAGGTCGCAGAGAATCGTAACGATAAGGGAGAAAACAGTTGTCTGTGAAAGATTCATGGGGGGATGAGGTTAATGGAAACGAGAAAGAATTGAACCTTGGTGCTTAGTCAACCAGTTCCTCTCCACCTAACTCTTGAACAAATTTGGAGAAATGCGTTATGCCGAAGTGTTCCCGCAACACGATATCGGCTAATCCGAGTTTTTCACGGGCCGAAATGACTTTCTCTCGGTCTTTAGGAGTCAGCTCTCTTGAGTCGAGGACTTTACCCAGGGCCTGGGTCGATTCGGTCAGAGGTTCTAAAACATGGCCAGCAACTGCCTCGAATCGACCAGCCGTATTTCCGGATAAGATCCCAGACAGGCCGGTGGCCTTTGACCGAAGTTCCATCCCCCGGGAGGTGATCAAAAACTCGTGGAGATCTTTCGAATGGTCTGTCCCTACCATCTTCATAATCGCCAGAAATCGGTGAACTTTTCCGTTGATCTCCGCGAGAGAGAGTTGGATGACCGAATCGGCCAAGTAAGAGAAATCAAGACCCGAAGTCGAAAGCGCTCCGCTAATCTCAGCCGATTCATTGAGTGCAAGCGTCGTGATGCCCGCCCTTCTGAGAAGAAGAACCAGGAGATGGACCATCTCGCGAAGTCGTTGGGAATCGTCAATTGAGGTACCCAAGTCGGAAATCGAATCAATGACCATACAATCATAATGGTTACGGAGAATCCTGAGGGTTAGGTCTTGAACCAGCTTTTCTGGAATCAGACCGACCGGGGAAATGTATTTATAATCAAGTTGTTCTTTTTCTCGATAAGCCTTTAGATCGAGGCCGAAGGAGTCGGATGCTCCAAGAAAACGTTCTTCTGTTTCTTGGAAAGACAAATGGAAAGCACGTTTGCCGGAACTAAGGTTTGAGTGTAGAAAATGACGACCGAATGTGGTCTTCCCCGTCCCTGAGTACCCGACGAGCATGTTCAGGGATGGGGTCTCGAATCCACCCCCAATCAGGGTGTCCAGGCCAGGCACTTCAGTCGGAATTCGGGTTGGGATAAAACATTTCGGAGCAAAGACTTTTTCAATATCGACAGGGCGGAGGTGAGGAAACACCTGAATGCCATCGGTCTGAAACTCGAATGGGTGGACCCCTGATATGTGTTTTTGCCCACGCGTTTTCCGGATTTGAATGCCGCGCTCGTTTTCGACCGCTGATGAAGACGGTTGGTTCGTCAATCTAATTGAAGCATCGACCGCATATTCCTCGAAAGAAACCGACTGCCCCGGGCCTGGATCGAGTTCCTTTACTAAGATGGTATTGACCCCTTTAATCTTGAGATTGTTGAGAATGCGATGGAGAATCTCGCGGAGTTCAGATTCTTTATTGGTGACCCGTTTGAAATGGCTGACACTGTCAATCACCAATCGTTTTGCCCCCATGTCATCGACGATCCGCCCGATCAGGTCATCCTTTCCGGAGAAACTCTCGACAACCTTTCTCGGGTCAGTCCAAATTACACGGAGTCGGTTCTCTTTTTCGAGAGCAGCGAGATCGAACCCATAGTCGGCATATTCCTGATAGATTTGTGTAGGAAACTCTTCGAACGCCACCAGAATTCCGGGCTCGTTGTAGATCTTCGCTCCATGGTGAAGGATCTGAACGCCGACCGTGCTTTTACCGGACCCAGGAGGCCCCTCGATCAGAAGGGAGTTGGAACGATTGATCCCACCGGACAGAAGGTGATCGAGTCCCTTGATCCCGGTAGGCATCCGGCGTGCGAGAAGGTCGTCTCGTACCTTCTGGGCTCCAGTTTTAGTCTCGTGATCCCGCATTCTATTCATTCCCTTCCCTTCGGGGTTTGTGCATCTCTAGCCCTCATGCTCGCCCCAAGAGACCGACTCTTTCGATTTCCGGCAAGCTCGAAACTCCGCTGACCACGAGATCTCTCGCGACATCTTTCAGGGGTACCATCCCTTCTTTAGTCGCAACACGTTTGATTTCAAGATTAGCTCCTCGTTCCACGATGAGCTCATGAATGGATTCCTCCACCATCAAGAGTTCGTATATCCCTTGTCGGCCGCGGTATCCCGTTCCGCCGCATTTCGCGCAGCCTTTGGGGACGTGGATCTGATTGAGGTCAGCCACCTGAAGACGGGCCTGTTCGGTTTTGGTGGGTGCTTTAGCTTCTTTGCAGTCGGCGCAAAGAACACGGACGAGTCTTTGTGCAAGAACGGCACGGAGAGCTGCAGTGAGCAAGTAGGGTTCGACTCCCATGTCGATGAGACGAGTAATTGCGGATATCGCGTCGTTGGTGTGGAGTGTGCTGAACATCTTGTGGCCGGTCAGGGCTGCCCGGCAGGCGATTTCGGCCGTTTCGAAATCTCTGATCTCACCGACGAGGACTGTGTCCGGATCCTGCCTGAGTATCGAACGAAGTCCAGATTGGAAGGTCAACCCAGCTTTGGGATGGATTTGAACCTGTGTAATCCCATCCATTTCGTATTCCACAGGATCCTCGAGTGTGATGATATTCGTGGATCCGCGGTCCAAACTTGCAATCGAAGCGTAGAGCGTCGTTGTCTTGCCGCTACCCGTGGGGCCAGTCACCAATATCATTCCCAGTGGGAGGTCCACAACATTCTGCCACTTTTCGAGCAATTCGGGCGGCATCTTAATGTTCTCGAGTTCGAGCAACGAATCGTCTTTGGTTAGCAGGCGGATGACGATTTTCTCTCCCCATCTTGAGGGTAAGGAAGAGACACGACAGTCGACCAGCCCTTTTATGGGGTGTTCGAAGGATGTCCGTCCATCTTGCGGAATTCTACGTTCGGCAATGTCCATTCCCGAAACAATCTTGATTCGACTGATTAATGTTGGAGTCATCTCTTCGGGAAAAAGGCATGCTACTTGAAGGATTCCATCGACCCGAAATCGGACCGTCAGTCGTTCGTTGCCCGGTTCGAAATGAATATCGGTAACATCCAAATCGGCGGCTCTTTGAAGAATCTGTTTAGAAAGGTCTGTCGCACCGATTTCCTCTTTCATGACCTCTGGGAAGAGAGGTTTCACGCCACTCTCGAAGACGTTTCCAAACAACGACTTTTTTTTGTCATCCGTGGTTTCTTTGGATTTCAGCTCTTTGGTCAGAGTGCCATACCAGCGTTGAATCGCGGCATGTATCTCGGACTGTGTGGAGACATGGATGTCGAGTTTACATTCCGATGCGATCCTCAAATCCTCGATCGCTCGCTGGTTATCCGGACAGGCGATTGCGACCTCGAGGACTCCCGCCTCTTTTTTTATGGGGAAGGCCTCGTACCGGCGAGCCATGCGGTCGGGTATGAGCAGTAGTGCGGAGGGTTCGGGTTTGACTTTTCTGAGATCGATTGCGGGATGAAAAAAGTAGTTTTCCAGGGTCTTGAGAATCTCTTCGTGGGTGAAAACCCCCTCTTGGAGCGCGACAGCATCGAACGGAACCGACGAACCGTTGGAGGAACCGATCAGTTCCTCTACTACGGTTGGCTCTAACAGACGCCGCTCAGTAACGATTCTCAGGAAGACGTCGTCTTCGCTGGCAACTTCGAGTGTCATCATGTTTCCCTGTGAGTGAATACCATCCCTCAGGGTGTATGATATCAAAGTTATGTCGTTTTAGTCAAGTTACACGTAAAAGCAAATCTTGATGGATAGGCAATATTAGGTATGTTTTTTCGAATGGAGCACATTCGTTTGAATTTGGATAAGTTCGCGGATTCCTTTCTCCGCTAATCCCAAGAATTGTTCCAGTTGGTCTCGCGAAAACGTTGTGGATTCGCCAGTCCCCTGAATCTCCACGAACTCACCGTTTTCGGTCATGACCACATTCATGTCGACACCCGCCAAACTGTCCTCCGAATAGCAGAGATCGAGGAGGGGGTTCCCGTCCACCAATCCGACACTGACCGCTGCAATTTTTTCGCGGATGGGCCACTTCTCGAAAGCACCGGCAGAATGCATCAGTTCACAAGCCTCCCAGAAGGCCACCAGTGCCCCGGTGATCGCCGCGGTCCGTGTCCCTCCATCGGCCTGAATGACATCGCAGTCAATGTTGACAAGACGCTGGCCTAAGGCCGCAGGATCAGTGATGGCCCTTAGCGAACGACCGATAAGACGTTGGATCTCAGCGGTCCGTCCTTTCGGTTTGCCGCCATCTCGATTGATCCGGCTTTTGGAAGACTTTGGAAGCATGCCATATTCCGCAGTCACCCAGCCTTGACCATCGGGTAACCAGTTGGGTGTGCTCTCCGAAAAGCTGGCTGTACACAGAACCTTGGTCTTTCCAAACTCGATCCAACAAGAACCCTCAGCAGTTTCGAGAAAGGACTTTTGAATCTTGATAGGGCGTAGTTCGTCTGCTAGACGACCATCTTGGCGTGGAGTCATTGTCATAGTGTCTCGGGTCAACCTCCAACAAATTCAAGTTCGACGGGGTTGGGGATGAGTCCTTTCTCATAGCCTTTCCGTAGAAGTGTACGGATCGCTTCTCTACCCCGGTCACCATAGTCAAGTGTCCAGTGGTTGACATACATCCCGACAAACTCATCCGCCAAATCCGCTTCCATATCTCTTGCCCAGGACAGGGCATATTGAACCGCCTCTTCCCGGTGATCGAGCGAATACTGGATTGATTCTGTCAGTAGATCGGAAACCTCTTCCATGGTCTTCTTCCCGAAATCCTTGCGGATAGTGTTGGCGCCTAGTGGAAGGGGGAGTCCTGTATCTTCCTGCCACCAAACCCCAAGATCGACAATCAGTTTGAGACCCCTTTGGTTCCAGGTGAGTTGCCCCTCGTGAATGATGAGACCCGCATCCGATTTACCACTTTCGACATGCTCGAAAATCTGATCGAATGGGACGACCTCATAGTCGAATTTCCCGATGCAGAGCGAAAGGGCCAGGAACGCGGTTGTCATGGTCCCGGGGACAGCAATCTTGTGGTCTGCCAGATTATCAAGAGTGATATCCTGGTTGGTGACCACCATGGGGCCATATCCATCTCCCATACTGGAACCGCTTGGAAGCAGGGCATACTTGTCCAGAACACTGGCGTAAGCATGGACACTAATTGCGGTGATATCCAGTTCCCCTTTCATCGCTCGGCGGTTCAGGGTTTCGATATCCTGGAGGACATGTTCGAAGGAGTACCCTCTCTGGTCGATCTTGTCCTTCGCTAAGGCATAAAACATGAATGCGTCATCTGGATCGGGGCTGTGGCCCAGGGTCAAATGATGGGTCATGGTCGAATTTCTCTCCAAAATCTATAGAAAATCGTCAGGTGCAAAGCAGGGATAGTGCCTGAAAGGCGGAGTGATTTTAAGGGTGGGGGACCGAGCTGGATTGGAATGGACAATAAATAGTTCAGAATCGATAGGTCGCCTCAAGTCCCACATTGAACGTGGAAGACTCGTTTTCGTCAAATGTATCAAAGAACTGCTTCGAATGAGAAACGGTGAGGGAGAACTGGAGGCTTTCTTTGGGGATATAATCGACAGAAAGGGATGAGTATGTCCCTGTAAAATCAGCGATCCGGGGAAAGTCGAAGAGATAAAATGCGGTCGCGCCTGTCTCTCCTTCGGGGAACCATCGGTGGTAAACATCCTCAAACAGGTTGACTCGCCATTGGTCGTTAGGAAACCAGGAGACCGAAAAATTCATCCCTGCTTCACGATAATCTCCATCCGATTTGTCGCGCGGAAGACGTGGGTCGAGAGGGATGTCATCGGGGACCTCTCCAAAATGAAAGACCTGACCAAATCGCGGCTCAACCGTTACAAAGAGTTCAGTTCCCTTTGAGTACTCATAGAGCCGGGCCAACTCAGCCCGGAGGGCGTTCGAATTGAGGTCTTCAGTCGTCGGATAGAAACGAGGTTCCATTGTAAGCCGCCATCCTTTGGAAAAGGAATCGTTCAATCTCCTCCTACAAGTCGCAGTCCAGACAGAAATGAATTCGTCTTCCTCGCTCCCCGGTTGGTTGTAGTCTCGGTAGTAGAAATCCCCATCGAAATCGAAGCTGACGTCATCGTCCAGGGTGAAGACATGAGTCAGAAGACGATGCTCCCAATAGTCCTGGCTACTGTTATCGGAATCGAAACGGCTCTCGCGTGTCAACTCATACCCGATATCCACCCACTTATCGAACCCTTCTCGATAGTTCCATTCCGAAATCAGAGTTCCTCGAATAAACCCATCGTCTCTGTCGGCTTCATATTCATGCCGTAGGTCTATTTCGAATCCACGCTGCCACTCCCACTCGTCTGAGAGTTTCTGAATGTACCTTGCTTCGAAGTCGTTCTGGACAAAAGAATCTCCTTGGTCATTTTGGAAGACTTTCCAGATCGATCGATTGTCCCACCAGAATCGATCCCCACTTGGCAAGTCGCGCTTCACAGTGAAATTCATCTCCTCGTAGAAGAAGTCCTGGTTCAATTCGATTTCGTTCTCGAAGTATAAGTGGCGCTCAGAGTCGAGGTCTCCGGATTCGACATAGTTCCAACTGACGAAACGTCCTATTTGCCTTTCCGTTCGCCTCGGCGCCTCGAATTCCGAAGTTGCATGGAAGACAAACTGGTCGTAGTCGACTCCTGTACGAAGTGTCTGGTTGACCTCAAGGTCGGGGTAATGCGGTTTCATATCCTTGCCCAACGAATCCATGGTCGAATCGGGGGAGATCGAAATCTCTTCCGACTCCAATTGGAGAAGCCATGCCTCATAGTCGAGGAGAGTTTCATCAGTTACATCCGCCAAAAGATCGGGTGCCTGTTCAAGTATGGATTTGTCTTCTGTCGGAATCGACTCCAACAAACGATCGATCTTGTCAAAACTATCTTCGGTTTGTTTGAGAAGAACACTTTTGGAAGGATAAAGCAGAGCCCGGTCTCCCACCCTAACAGCGGACATAGTCTGTCGGTTTTCCTCACGGACATTAATATCGGATTCTGAGAGTTTATTGGTCACTCGAAAATCTACTGGTCCTTGCCTCGATTGTATGAAACCCAGGGATCCAGTCGAAAGTTCGGTGGTAACCGAGAACCTGAGGGTCGCTTGTCCCCGGTCTGGCCGGACCTCTAGGACCCTCCCAGGTAGGAGGTCGGATTGGGTCCAGGCCGATTCAAGAACCAGGGTAATGGAAAGGATTGTGATGACTGCTAGCGCGGACCGTGCATTCACAAACATCGACTTTTCGCTCTTACTCCTAGGTTCCCGTTCCATCAGATGCCGACTTACGAGGGTCGATTCAGAGTATCGACTGCTCGAAGCCACAACCAGAGTATGTCCAAAAATACCGAAAAATAAGGAGTGCCGGGTGAAGTTGGAGATCTTTTCAAAAAAACGGCATTCCCGCTTGTTCTATGCGTTTTCTCGGGGTTATACTCGGTGCGATGAGGAGGGATTGGCATGGAGTGCGATCAGGAAAATCAGAATTTCGCGACCGATTCGGAAAATTATGGATTGGGTTTCCATAAATGGCCACTGGGAATCGCGGTTGCGGTGACACTAGCCCTTTATGGGTTCATCTGGTTTTTCGTGGATTCCACTCCAACCTTTATCGATCCAATCCAATTACCTCCTCCTCCAGGTAGTTTTTAAACCCCAAGGTGGGGGAGACGTTCTCGATCAATCGATCCAGAGAATCACAATCATGTGAATTCTTCTGGTTACAAAAAGTGTTTAACGGGCAATGTCTTCTAGAAGATTGGTCCTTTTTCCAGGAGGCTCGGTGTAAGCCGGAATAGCGGAAATGGAAATCACGATCAAAAACAATTTGGACGAGATTTATTCTCTGGAACACACGATCCTGCAAAGAGTCGAAGAAGCGGGATACGAGGAGAGTTCCGCGTTCGCTATCCGTTTGGCTTTGGACGAGGCTCTGGTCAATGCCTACAAGCATGGCAACGCCGAAAACCCCGAGAAATCGGTACGCATTCGATACGAGATCGACGAGGAAAAAATCGATATCGAGATCGAAGACGAGGGAAAAGGATTCGATCAAACTCTTTTGCTCGACCCACGAACAGACGATCGCCTTCGAGAAACCAGCGGGCGGGGCATCTTCTTGATCCGTCAATTCATGTCAAAAACCCTTTTCAATGACTAT
>JAJDBZ010000382.1 GCA_029261095.1 Candidatus Omnitrophota bacterium
TTTCGATTCCCTCGTGGGGCCTCGCCGGGATGAGACTGAATACCTTACCCGCCCAAAGCATCGATCCCGCATGGACGGCGCCCCGATATAAGAGCGCGTCCAAACAACTGGTCAACAGCACAAGGTGATCGCTGGGGAGTCCACGACCCGTTGAGGTGACCAACGCGGTGGACCCACCGAATGGGTGCATGAGGAGTTCCTCCGCAAGCCCGTAACTCCATTTCCAAAGCCGTTCATGAGTGTAATCGAACCTGCCCACATCGCAGGTCATCAGGAAGAAGAGTGGAGTCCTCCCCTCATTGTTGAGTTGGGGAATGTCGCTATTCTTACTGCCGCCCCCAAACAATACACGTTCGTGTCCTAGTACATTTAATCCGCTGTGCCCGTAATAAACCGCTACGGCTGCACCTTCGGTCAGGCCATCCAGGATCGCGCTATTGGCCGCCGGGCTAATCTTTCCAAAATCGAGGGGTTTGGGTGCTTCGCGCGCCTCCTCCTGAATTCGTGGGAGGTTGTCGCCGTAATAAAAATTGTCCACATAGGGGTAGTCGTGAAGGAAAATTGAATCGAGATGATACGAGAGTGGATAGACCTTTCCAATTATCTCTTGGACATTTCTTTCGACAGGGTCGTTATCGTCGGATATCCATAACAACCTTCGCGACCATTCCTCCGTGGATTCGGCGTCGAAAGCCCGTCGCTTGGCGATATAACCCTGGAGGTGCCCCACTGTCTGACAGGGAATCCTTCCAAAGTACCAATCGGCAATTCTGTCCTGTGGTTGGCCCTCCACAAACCAAAGGTCAGTGGGGTAATCGGGATTACGGTGTGTGTGATAACTGGGAGTCCAGTTGGGAACTTTGTCGCTTTCCTCGAAGCGCCCCCAAAAGTCCCAGGAGGAATCCCCGACCACTAACACTGATATAGGTTGAGGATGCGACCAGGTCTTAGAAATCCAAACCAGAAAATTTCTAAGCGCGTGCGCGGAAAAACGACCACCACTGAAAACGTCATAAATGTCTTCGATATCCAGCAGATAGGCTGAGTTCCCATCGACTTCGGTAAGTCGGACTATTTCCTGACACTCGTTCCGGAATACGCGTGGTGTGATAACAATCTGATCGACGTGGACAGGGGAATCCAACCATTGAGGAAGCGTCCTCTTCTCGATCGAGACTGGCGCCTTCCAATCGTTCCCGGTCAACAAATGGAGCGAAGTAATCGAATCAGTGATTTGGCAAACAATCCTATCCTCAGTCTTCTTCCAGGAAGAGTGAACAATCTCCCCGTCTTTGCTTAATCCAAAGAGGGTATTGGGAAGAATTTCCTTCCCCTTCCCGATACAGGGGATCTCGAGTTGTCCACTGGTCGGAACGGGAAATGAGTAAGACTCTTGAAGGCCCCGCCAAACCACCTCTTGGGTTCCTTCGAGGATCATTCTGTCGAAATAGGGCGGGGAGGAAAGTTTTCGAGAGGGATTAAAATGAATCTCGATTGTGGCATCTTCAATGCGAGGGGGAATTCTAAACTTGACTTCCTGACCATACCTCGAAGAAGCGCCTGTCAAACTCGATGTGAGGGTGGCGCCACCGATGTGAACGGAATAGTCGACTGGGCGAATGGATCCCGCGGCACGATAGTCATCTCGAATTGAGGATGGGAATATCAGCCGAATATTGGCTTGAACATGACCCTCACTCTGTGAAACCCAATCGGGAAGACCAATCGGAAAGATCACCGACTCCGTTCCTGGAAAAGGACGATCTACCCAAAAGAACTCCTGTTGTTCATTCATGAGGCCGCCTCGGAGAAAGGTATTGTCCTCCCCGATGATCTCGGTTCGCCGAGCAAAACTCTGGAGATTCTGAGCCGTCCGCCTCTGTGATTCAGTCTCTGGTTTCGCGGGGTCTTGTTGATGGTGGGTGTGCAGAGTCAACCAGTAGCAATTGAGTGGATCGTTCCAGAAATCAGAAGCCTTGGCATCGAACACGAGTGTATCGGAGGGAGCGATTCTTCCCTCCACCTTGATCGATCCTGTGGCACTCAGAATCAAGAGTGGGACAGGTCGATCTTTAAGGGATAAATCATCGGCCGATTCCTTCCACTTGGAGGGAACCTGGATGAGTGCTCCTCGGCTTTGTATCGAGACTTGTTGGACTTCGAGATTTCTTCCCCATTCCGAGAGCAATCTTCTTCCCGGAATGCTAGTCCAGCCCTCATCGCTAGTCCGTATTTTGAGTGTGGGGTCCGCCCATACTGCCGCCCTATCCTGGTCGTACCACACATCCTCGCTTTCTTGTCCCAGACAGCGGGAGAAGTCCGAAGAATTGAGTGCAACCGCATCGATTCCTTCCTGAAGAAGAGGCGACACCTCGACCGGGTCATTAAGTGGAGACCTGAAAGGAATCGATAAAGTGGCTTGTGGAATCCATACCTTGTTTGCTTGGGTGCTCCCTCTAACAATTGCCAAAGGTAAATACTCGACCAAAAAAAGTTTCACGCCACGGATTTCGCCGAGTTCTTTAGTAAATACTCGCTTGGTGACAGATACAGGTTGGGGGGCAACATCGGGAACGACGACTTCGTCGTTCATATAGTAAACCGGCGGTCCAGCCTCCATCGTGGCGTTTCCAACCCCTCCTTCCGGAGTCACCAACATAAATTGAAATCGATTGCGAATATCCGGGTTCTCTTTTCCCAGCGGGGGATGGTTGAAGGCGACAGTGATCCCATGATCGAATCGATCAACTATCTGAAAACTGTCTCGCTGAACCAGGGTATCGGGTTGTAGAAGAGCCGAAGGAGGGATTTCCTGCCATCCAAACGGGTCAATGGCATCCTCTGAAAACGCTGGCGATCCAAGCACCAGAAAAAGTACACCCGCCAGAAAAGGGAGGGTTGAAAGTGTTGAAATCTTTATGCGCATCGAAAGATCGAAATTCCTCATTCTATTTCGCTTTGGGAATCGAGATTGACATAGACAATGGATGATTGACCAATAACAGTTTTCCACAGACCCATCGGATAAACCAGTCCGCTGTCTTAGAGAGAAGGACCTCATTTCGGAATCAAGCAAACCCTGGGAATTAGGACACCATTGACTCGTAAAGGTGGAAAACTGCCCTGGAGTTGTCGAGATGTGAGAATTCACGACGACATCGATCTATCCCTTTTTCCCGACATCGCTTCCAGAATCTTTCGTTTCCCAACAATTCTCTCAGACCCTCCACCAATTCCTCAATCGCACCCGGACGATAGAGCCCTCCCGCATCACCGACGATCTCAGGAATTGCCCCCGATTGGGCGCCAATCACAGGAACCCCGCTTGCCATCGCTTCAATCAGGATCATTCCAAATTGCTCTCGCCATTCCGGTGTAGATCTCGAACCGAGCACTAGAACACTCCCCTGACGAAGAAAGTCAGGAAGTTGGGAATAGGGGAGAGAGGGGACCCGTTTGTAAGAATCCTCAAGACCGCTGGACCGTGCAAGACTATCAATCGCTTCTTCATGGGGCCCAGAACCGAGTAATCGTACCTTTACTGGAGAGTGATTGGGGTCCTTGTTGAGAATGGCGGCCGCTTCAATCAGATCCTCAAAACCCTTTTCCGGAACCATCCTACCGACACCCATCAGTGTGGAAACTCTTGGAACTTCAACGACCGGTCGAAAATCATTCTGATCGATGGCTGGAGGGATCAGAATGATTCGGGTGGGATCCACCCCCTCTTCGATCAGCATCTTCCTGCTGTCATGCGTGTAGACCAGAAAACGGTCGGCCCCCTGCTTGGCCCGGATCTTCCTATTCCTCCATCGAGGATCGTCATCTCGATGCCCGGGAATGTTGTCCCAGACAGTCACAAGGACCCGCTTTCCCCATCTCTCGCGTGCGGCGAGAGCGGCTTCGGTGTCGGCGGTAAAAAGCTCCCAAGTATGGATCAAATCGAAATCTCCCAGTCGGTCGGATAGACCCGAGGGTTCCTCATCGATCAGGGTTCCCATGACCCGATTGGCGATGCCTTCGCCTACCCGTTGAGGGAGCGTCCGCACCTCGGCCTGTGTCGGAATGATTTCGTAAGGAATTCGCACTTCGTCGAGAGGGTAACGATGGGGAGGGTAGGTAAAGGCCTTTAAATGGACCCCCATCTCAATGAGCGGTTCATACATTCGGGTGTGCCAGGCATTGAGGCGGTTCCCCATCAGGAAAGCAACCTTCAGGGACTTCCCCACAGTCATCTTTCCGTTGGAAGGAACACATGGTTTCCTTCGAGGAAATCGGTCTTGGCTGCCTCATAGTCTTCGGGACGACCGATGTCTTTCCAATAACCCTCGAATGGGAAGGTGGAGATCTTACGATTTCCATCAAGCAACAGGGTTACCAAGTCTGGTAAATCGAATCTTCCTTGTTTAGGAATCCAACCCAAAATTTCCCTTGAAAGAGCATAGACACCAAGACTCACCCAATCGGTCATGCTCGGCTTCTCCCGGTATGCGGCCACCGACCCTTCATCGTCTACTTTTAGAATTCCAAAATCGATGGTGTGTTTCCGTTCTCCAATCCCGAGCGTTGCAAGAGTCCGGTCCTCGCGACGCTTCTCGAGAATCTTCGTAAAGGGGAGAGTGGTCAGGATATCGCCATTCATCAATACGAAATCCTGTTCAAGATCGGGAATGTTACGAAGAGGCCCGATGGTGCCGAGAGGTTCCTCTTCACGCTCCACCCTGACCTTCAAGTTTAATCTGGAATTCAATGACTGGCAAAATGCCTCAATAATCTCTGAGAGATAACCGGTGGCGATCACTGCTTCGTCAAAGCCCTCTCTGTCGAGCTGTCGAAGGACGATTTCCAAGATGGAAAACTCGCCAAGAGGCATCAGAGGTTTGGGTAACACCGTGTTGAATGGCGCTAATCGCGTCCCTTTGCCTCCAGCTAAGATGACGACCTGTTTGTTTGAGTTTTCGGTCATGGTTGCCACCTCGATTAGAGATGGAGCCTTTCCAATTCGGCGGTGAGATAGGTGAATGCATCGTCCACTGTATCGATCATTTTGAACAACTTCAAATCATCAGGGCTGATGGTCCCCCATTTTAGAAGTGCATCGAAATTGAAAACCTCGTTCCAAAACTCACTGCCGAAAAGGACGATGGGCATCTGTTTTCGGACTTTCTTCGTTTGAATGAGAGTCAGAACTTCCATGAGTTCGTCGAAGGTCCCAAAACCCCCGGGAAAAACCACAAGGGCCTTGGCATAGTAGACGAACCAGAGTTTCCGCATGAAGAAATAATGGAATTCAATCGACAGGGATTCCGTGATATATGGATTCGGCTCCTGCTCAAAGGGGAGACTGATGTTAAGTCCCACAGATAACCCACCGGCCTCGTGCGCCCCGCGGTTCGCGGCTTCCATCATGCCGGGTCCGCCCCCCGAGCAAACCACGAAACGATTACTTGCTCCGGGTAATTCAATCGACCATTGTGTGATTCGATGTGAGAGTTCACGGCAGTCTTCGTAGTATTTCGCAAATCGCAGCTGGATTTGGAGGTCTTCAAAACTCTTTTGGAGGGCGACATCGTGAGGCTTTGCCTCGGCCAAGCCCTTAGCTTGCTCAAAGCGTTTCTGCACCACATCGAGGGGTTGAGAACGAGCGCTTCCGAAAAAGACGACGAAGTCTCGAACCTTGTGTCGACGGAGACGACTGAGTGGTTCTAGATACTCGGCCAGAATTCGAATGGTGCGCGCGTCGGCGCTGTTCATAAAGGCTTGATTGTTATAAGCCTTCGCCAGGGGATCGCGTTTGGTGGGAGTTTTCTTCTTCTTTCGTCTGGACATAGAATTTTATGTTACGAGAGCGGCGATCAGGCTGCTAGACCGCCCAACTCTTTCCTCCAGCGGATGAAACCGACTCGATTTAATCTGTAGGAATCGCAATTTAACCACCCGCGATAATTGTCTGAAGCCGTTCGAATTGTTCTGGATAGGGGAGGCCGCCACTCCCCTCGATGGTTAACCAACCTGTATACCCAACCTCGTGAAGTGCATTGATGACTTCAGGAAAATTCACACTCCCCTCACGGAGGTTGGGCCACTCGTTCTGTCCCTCAGCCGGTTTCACCTGATAATCTTTGATATGCACCTTCACAATCAGGTCCCCCAGGGTGCGAATCCACTCTTCAGCGGGGCGGCCGTACGCCATATGGTTTGCCACATCATAGTAGGCGCGAACCCATGGGGAGTCGAACGATTCAATGAAGTGTTTGAAATGTTCGGGTGTGTTAAACAAGTTGCTCCAAACATTTTCGATCGCCACCACGACCCCGGTCTCTTTGGCAATCGGTATCAGCTTGGGAACCCACTCCTGGAATGCATCCCAGGCTTGATTATGAGCCACCTTGTAATCGTCATACTCGGAGTCACCGTCCCCCACCTGTGTGAGGTGTCCGGTCTTCTCGTCGAACTCAACCGTGAACCCCCATTTCTCGGGGAGCGGCATTCCTCCAACGCGACCGGGCACTAAGAGAATGGCGTCGCTACCGTAGGATTGTGCCGCTCGTATCGTTGCAACGGTATAATCGAAATCTTCCTGTGCTTTCTGGGGATCGTTAAAATTCGCCCAACCGCGTAAGACGGTATGAACCCGAACTCCCAGGCTGTCTGCAATCCCTTTGATCCTCGCGGCCTCTTTGGGGTCGACCAACTTTCCGCTCAAGCTCGCTTCAACCCCATCGAATCCGGCATCCCTGATCTCCTTCAGTTTATTCTCATCGGGAGGTGGAACAATCACTGCTTTCGAGAATGTTTGCTTCTTCGTTTCCGCGGTAGCCGGCCCCTCCGGAAGGGGCGTTGTTCCCACAACCGCGCCGGCGACTGCAGTGGTTTTCAGAAAATGCCGTCTTGTTTGTTTATGAATCATCTGAGATTTCTCCTCTACACCAAATACTGTGCTCGCTCCATACTGGGACCTAGAGCGAGTATTAGAAACGGCTGCGACGGGATTGTGAAGCG
>JAJDBZ010000383.1 GCA_029261095.1 Candidatus Omnitrophota bacterium
GCCTGTATGATCTGAAGGTGCCGAACTCTGAAGACGCGGCCGAGGTCCGGCTAGAGCTACAAAAACATAACATACCTGTACGAACAATCATCCCCACGACAAGTGGACATCGAGTAGTGGTCTTCGACGAGCGGAGGGAGCTACGCGATAGAGTGGCGGCCTACGCAGAGGAAACAGATGCCAAGATTTACGAGTACACCGGCACAGGAAAACTGGTTGGTCAAAGTTCCAGGGCAGGCAGCCGGGACACCTACCGCAAAATCATCCACCAATACGAGCAGGTTCATTAAAGGCAAGAGGCCCTTTAGCATGGTGCAGGCAGGTCCGGAAATTCGTAAGAAGCGGAAAGTGCGTAAGGCCCGTAGAGATAGCGGCCGTCGGGCGAAATACGCCAAAACAGAGGGCACAATAGACTTCTCCCACTTCGCGGATAAAATGTCTTACCCTTTCGGTACTGCTCATCCTATCGTTGCTCATATCGGTCGCAGTGCGGCGGGCCGCCAGTTTTCTGATGTCCTTAGTCTGCTTCACTTACTGACGCACGGATACCAGAAAGGAAACACAACTTCGCATACTCCCTCGCATGTGAAACAGCTAGCTATTAGAGGGAAGGCGGGAGATGTTATCGCTCTTCGGATACTCCACGATGTATTCGAGGACCACCCCGAGTATTTACCACAGGTAGATCCGGCCTTCTATACCAATCGAGGGAAGTTTGATCTTTTAGGGTTCGCCAATGAAGTGGGGAGCTTGAAAGAAAAGTACGCCTCAGACGAGGAGCAAGAAGGGATCGACTCGAAAATAAAGAGCCGATCTTCGGATTTTGAGGAGATGTTCAACAAATACCTAGAGGAACACACTACCCCCGAGACAGTCCCTGAAGGTAGCCCCCGCCTTGAGCCCACGCCCGGTAAGCGGCCGCTCGTCCCTGGAGGCTCCTCCAAGAAAGAGCCGGAACAGGTAGAAGCCCCTAGCTACGAAGCACAAGACCCGGATGGGCCCTTTCCCCCTCCCGCTGGGAAACCCACCTTCCGAAATACGAAGAAAGCCCGTAGAGGTAGCGGCCGTGTGCGGTACGCTAAGGGCGAGGGGATCTTAAACGCAGAGAATACCCTCTCTAGGCTCAGTACCAAGGGGCACAGGCTCTTACATCCTAATTTAGCCCTAGCAGGAGACTCGAACTACAAACATCTTCGCACATATTGGGCCCTGACTTCCATGCTGCGAACCAACAAAAAAACCTCTGCACAATATCAGCTATCTCTACGGGGTATAATGGGTGACACCACAGCCCTTAGAATCCTCAGCGACTTGGTACAAGAAAGAGGGGGGGTACCGGAGGGGTTCGAGGACGCGGACTTCCAAGGACTCGCGGAGACCGTGGACAAGCTACACAACAAGGAATACAAAGAAGCAGGAGTAAACCCACACTCTAGTAGGCATCTCTCTGGAAACCGAAAAGGCTCCCACGAGGAGCAGGTAGCGAGCTATGAGCAGGCCCTCGAAGGGTTAAAGGACCTAGAGGAACCGAACGATATTCCAGATAGGGGAGCCCCAAGACTCGACGCACCTTCATTCGAGGGGGAACGTAGGCAGCCTAAAGCGTCTACGCCCGCCGAGCAGCCAGAATACGAGACACAAGAACCGGATGGGCCTTTCCCGCCACCGGCCGGGGAGCCTACCTTCAAGACAAAGAAGAGCAGGAAAAAAAAATACGCGCTTACCCGTACCGAGCCGGAAATAGATTACCACTTAATCATCGGAGATCTGGCGAAGAAGGGTGTATACGGGGCTCATCCTGCTTTGGGGTATCTTTCTATCCTCAGCGAAGCAAACCAACAACAAAAAGCCCTCTTAGAATCCCTAGCATACAGGGGGAGTGGCCCCTCTAAGCAACTAGCAAGCCGGGCAGTTTTGGGCGACACTACAGCAATGCGGATTCTAGGAGACTACCTTAAAGACCATCCAGGGCACCTACGAACAGCGGCCAGCGGGCGGCCGCAGGGCATCCACAGGGATTTTAATTTAGAGAAGCTCGCAGACGACTTAGACGAAGTGAAAGAGCACGGCAAGCTCAAACGTGATCCTATGCCCGTCCCGAATAGTCTCAGAGACATCTCAAGACGTACTAGGGAGTATGAAAAAGCAGTGGAAAAGGTCCTAGGGGATCTGCCTACCCACGAGGTGCCCGAAGGTACTCCCCGCTACGATCAAAAGCCGTTTAACCCAGAAGCCCCCCGGCTCACTCCTCAGACAACCGCTAACTCTACGGGGGAGCCCACGGAGGAGCTTACCCACGAAGTGGCGGAACCAGACGGCCCTTTTCAGCCGGAAGCGGGGCAACCTACTTTCAGGACCAAGAAACGAAAAAGAAAGATGTCCAAAACCGAAGGAAGGGCAGACCATAGCAATTTCGCGAGATGGATGGGCAAAACCCGAAAGGGTAGCCAAAATCCTATTGTGAATGCGATATGGTACTCTACTGAGTATCATAGGACCGCTCGACTATTGAGCTACTTAGGCGGGCTGGCGGGGATGGAGGGAGTTCACGGGGAGGACAGTCACCAGAAGCGGAAAGTCTGGCAACTTGCGTTCCGAGGAAAAGCGGGGGATACTACAGCCCTGAGAATCCTTCATGACATGGTCACAGAAAACCCGGAGTTGCTGAAGGGAAATGCCGGGTACTCGATAGGTAGTAAAACCTTTGCGGACCTCGCTGACAGGATAGACGGGGATCGGAAGGAGGCGGACGAGACCGCTAAAAAATCAAGCACAGACGATGCCTCAAGAAACCTAGGAGTACGACGTAGGCGGTCGGATATTGCATGGACTTCGGAGTATGAAAAATACATGAAGACTCTGCCCCTGGAAGAGGTACCCGACACAGGGGAGCCCAGAGAAGCCCCCCTCCCAGGGATGCTCCAAACAGCCTCCCGTAGAAATAGCGGTAAGATTCCTCCCTCCGAAGGATTGGGCGACCAAACAGCCGCTAACCCTACGGTGGAAGATGCTGAACCAGATGGGCCCTTCCAACCGAACGCAGGACAGCCTACTTTCAGGAGCAAAAAACGGAAAAGAAAAATGGCCAAGAATGAAGGTAAGCTGAATTACCATGTCCTAACCGATAGGATGCACACAGAAGCAGGTACTTTCATCCACCCACTAATGCCGCATCTCGGGTTAGATGACCGGCAGAATAACACAACCGTGCATTATTTGGTGCAAATGGCCCAAGGTAGAGTGAAAGCAGGGGACAAAGACGTAGATAGGTCCTCCCCTCAACCAGGGGTCTTTGAGAACAAAATAACAAAGATGGCCGAACAATTAGCGATTCGGGGCATAGCAGGCGACACCACAGCTATAAGGGTACTCCACGACGTTTTGGAAGATCACCCCTCCCAATCCGCAGGAGTCGGGCCGGTCGATCTGTTGAAAATGGCCGATAGTTTCGATAGCCAGAAAGCAGACCTACAAGCCGCAGCGGACAAACAACAGGCCCGTCCTGAATGGATGGAGTTTATGAGTTCTCAAATAGAGAGATTCGATAAAGCCTATCAAGGATACTTAGATAGCGTCGAGAAAACCGACGTGCAAGAATCCACCCCGCGAATGGAGCCCACCCCAGGGCCCCGGCCGATTGTCCCAGGAGAGAAAAAATCCGCTAACTCTACGGAAGAAGTGGAGGAGCCCTCCTATGAGACAGCGGAGCCCGACGGCCCCTTTCAACCACCCGCAGGCTCCCCTACTTTCAGAGGACAGGACACTTTGAAGAAGATGGAGAAGGCCCCGAGAGGAGGGGTTATTGTTCGGGGAGTGTTTTACCCTGGCGGTAAGATGATTCCTAAGCAATACTCTCGAAAGTTTGCCCGGAAATCTGGGCAGCCCATTCGGTTAGCTGAAGGGGAGAAGCCTGAAGGATTTTGGAGCCGGTTGTGGGCTAGAGTAAAAGGCCGCAAAGCCTCTAAAAAAGAAGCCCAACCGCTCCTAGATTTGATACATTCCTACCATACAGTGGAGGAACGGACCGCGAACCCTAATAATGAACACGCCAGATGGCGGGCCAGACAGGAGCATCGTAACAGTCTGTACGGGAGAGGTAACGCCCTCAACCAACACGCAGAAGGCTTCTTACATGCCCTTTTAAGGGTTAATGGTGAAGAGAGACGATATTTCGTCCAACGCCTGCAAGAACACGCGAAAGAGATTGGGGTAGACATTAGTAGTGAGGATATCTTCAAGGGCCTAAAGGATCTGAGGAAAGACCCTGAAAAAATCACTGATTACTACAAGCAAAAAAAAGAGGACCTCCGCCCCCAGGCCGTCAAAGAGCTTATTGAAGACAATGAGGGCAGTTTCTCTATACGATCCCACTTCCTACGCTTAGAAAGGGAGGGAGACGAAAGGCACGACCCGGTTTTGATGGGGTTGGCGAAGAGTTCTAGGGAAGGGGACACCACAGCCCTACGAGTCCTTAATGACTACCTGCATGATGAACATCCCGACCTTCTACACTCCTGGGAAGAAGACCCCCGACTCAAAGAAGACCCGGAAGGGCCCCCCACTCCCGGATGGGACGAGACTGCTCCCCGAGGCACGAGGTACAACGATTTAGCGGACCACCTTGATGCCCACGCCCTGGGGACGAGGGGTAGGAGGGGAGTATCAAAAGAGCTTAGTCAGATTCTCTACAGTAATCTGCCGGGAAACGAGAGCCCTTCAGAAAGCGACCCGGAGGAGTTACCCGCTCTTACCATAAACAGGAATCACTTAAAGGACCCTCCACAAGGTAGGGCCCCCCACAAGCCTCTATCTATCGAAGGGCCTCCCAATCCTTCTGT
>JAJDBZ010000384.1 GCA_029261095.1 Candidatus Omnitrophota bacterium
GGAAGCGGTTTGAGCTTGAACAAAAGAAGTCACCGCGAAACTCGAGGTCGCCTCCAGATTGTCGTGTTGGAAAATCGAATCCATCGCGCTGTTGGCATCTTGGCCCATATCGCTCTCGTTGCCGTCATTCCACCCGTCGCCATCGGTATCGGCCACAAAGGGATCAGACATGAGGATCTCCTCGAGCGCGTCCTCCAATCCGTCGTTGTCGTCATCCGGATCGCAGGCGTCACCGATACCGTCCGAGTCGTTGTCGAACTGATCCGGGTTCTCCTGTGTTGGGCAGTTATCGAAGGTGTCCACCACTCCGTCTCCATCGCTGTCGGCAATGAAGATGTTGGTCTCCCAACCGTTCATGTAGCCGAGCGCCTCGACAAAGTTGGGCAGGCAATCGAAGTCGAGGTCCACAGTCGCGCTGAGGACATCGGCGAGAGGGAACCCGGAGTTCAGCATGTCGTCATAAGTCAGGCTCAGGGCGATCACCGCCGGATAGGTGGTGGTGACCGGAAGAATCGTTTCGGCAATTCTGAGTTCCAAGTCTTGTCCTTCCACATATCCCGCGTAGGCGTCCATGACCGCGGCGGTGGCCCCAATCTGGTCCTGGATCTGTACCATCGTATCAAATAAGTCGCCGATGGTGGGGGGCGCCGGAGCAGGCAGGGGGACTGGGGGTGGGGGAGGAATCAGAGAGGGGGGGTGTGCCTGACGGTCCCGGACCTCCTGGAAGACAAATCCATCCGGGTTGTTACCGTCGCGTCCGAGGAGGTAAGAGGTCATTGGTTCCAAGCCGCCGACATAAGAATACATCGTTTCGAACAAAGCGACCGTCGTTGTATCTTCGGGGTTCACTTCCAAATTGTTGTCTGTCAGGAGAAGGGTCTTCGAAAGGAGGTCGGCCCAGGCAGCAAACCAATCCGCCACCAGGGTTGTCGACCCCATCGCATACCAACTGGCCGAGGGGATATCCGCGGGCGAGGGGTTGTCGATAGGCCGCATCAACCTTCTTGCACTCCAGGTGTTGTTCACTTTGGTGGCGTTCTCGACAGTCTCTGCGGTTTGAAGAGCGAGCCGAATCAGAGAGAGACTCCCTCGCGGCCAGCGCGCGCCCACAAAGTTGTCCGACCCGAGCATCCTATCGACATGTTTGGGGTTGTCGTTCTCGGTGATCTTGAACCTTCGCACCGCCCCCGCTGGAACCGCCGGAACGCCTGTGAACTGACCGTCCGCCAGCATTTCCACCTCGTAGAGATTCCGCGCAGTGGGAAACTCGAAGGGGTCGTTCTCGTCGGTCATTCGCCAACCCTCATCGAGGTCCGACCAAAGGTCGTCATCCGTGTCGACCGGTTCAAGAGGCGGATTGTACGGCGGTGGCGGCCCGACGGGAGAATCGGTTTCGTCGAGTCGATCGGTACCCATCGAATCTTCGTCGTTATCGCTCCAACCATCGCCATCGCTGTCCGTATCATCCGGATCGGAACCGCGCAAGAGTTCGTCGAGATCGGTGAACCCGCTGTCATCCGAATCTTTTTTAGCGTCGGCCACCAGGGGATCGAACCGCTCTAGAAGAATTTCGATTACATCGGGGATCGTGTCCTTGTCAGTGTCCACATCGGGCGGTTGGTTGATCTGGTAGGTGACCATCCGCTCCGGCGATTTCACACCGCCATCGTCGCTGCGAATCTGGAGAGTCTGACTCTCCGCGATAATCACATTCTTAGTGTTACCAAAAGTGTCCCAGACTGCGTTGCCCTGATCGAAAATCTCGACCATCGCCGAGGCCGGGTAGGCTTGTATAAGGACATCGACCGTGTGGTCGAAAGTTCCCGAGGCTGGCGAAACCGTGATTCCAGGTTGCCCCGGGTTGTCGAAACTGAAAACCGCTTCGTCGAAACTATAGACCGAGACTCGCGGAAGCCCGCCGGCTGGGGTGGGGAAAATTCCATCGAGTTCGTTCGGGACCCAGACCTCACCGGGAGTGAAGGTATACGGCTGCATTCCTCCACCGGAGACCGTTGGAGGCGACCCCGGCGAGTATTCCTCATAAGTGATATCGGTCGCATCGATCAGCGTCGTGTAATCGCCCTCGTGGTAGGACCCCAGGAATTCGCCGTCTTCCGAAAACACCAGCACGTTCTCGTTATTCGATTGCGCCATGAGAGGAGCGACTCCGATGATCGAGAAACCCAGCAGGACAGGAAAGAGGAGAACTGCTTGGCGTCTCATATTACGGGATCTCCAACCAGTTGCTGTAGTGCACCGAGACTCCCTCTCCGGTGATCGGATCGACCTGAACGAGTTGATACCGAATCATGGTCCCCGCCTTGACGGGATAGGGATCGGCGTAGACCAGGCGTGGTCCGTCAACATCATCTTGGAGTTCGCTCGGCATGACCCACATGGGATGGGGATCGATCAAAAAGATATAGGGGTCATCCAACGAGTCGGGATGGATGGTTTGATTACCGAAATTAATCGGCGGCGCGCGGAAACAGAAGAAGGTGTCCACCAAGGGACCGACTTGGACAAAATCTTTGTCCTGTTCCTGGCGGTAGACGATGAATTCCCCGTAACGGTTGGCCGCCGTGAGTTTGTCGCACAACCCATAACAGGTGTACTGCGCCGGGACCAGGCAGGGTTGTGATCGGTTTTCGCAGTCCTCCATTTGGGTGACACATTCGGGATCGTCCAACTCGTCGGTCAGATCTCCGGATAGAACCAGGATCGGTTGGAAGTCGAGGGGGTGTCCCAAGAAATAGGCGATGACATCCTCGCCCCCGTCGATATCGGGCACCGGAGGCCAGGGGAGCTGCTCGGGGTCGCCCAGCTCCCAAGTGTTGCAAAGCGTTGGTGACCAGCCACTGGTCTGTAGCACCTTGTCGACCGCGCGCACCTCGAAACACCATTCCTTGTTGACATCCATCACCGAGTCGAGCGGGAGCACGACCTCGTAGAGACCGTTCTCGTACTCGAGTTCCAGAGTGCCGATCCAAAAGGTGTTGTACCGGACCTGTGATCCTGACTTCCAGGAGAGAACGAAAGCCGCCAGCCCCGAGGGACCCTGCGCCGCCCAGCGGACTGTGAAGGTGGGTGCACCCTCCGTCCCGGTCGGATCGGCACTGTGCAGCAATGGAGTTTCCGGTGGTTGGTTGTTGAACGCGCCCAACCCGATGCAGTTCAGGAACTTCATCGAGGAACCCACATTATTCGGATTGAAAACGCGAATTCCGAGGCAAGTGTTGGTCGGTACGATGCCCTTGATATCGAGTGGTTCGCAATACTCCTCGGTGCCCGAATCGTGAGTCGCGAGGATCGTGACAAAGGGCGACATGTCGCCGCCAATCTCATGATAGATTCTCGCTCGCTGTCCCGGCTCAAGGTCAACGCATATCTCGGGAGTCGAGTCTTCAGGAATGACCTCGCCCGGTCCCGGCCCGCGTTCACGGCAGTCCTCGACCAGGTCGAAACAATCGACACTTTCCGGAGAGCATAGGGGTACGGTGACTTCCTCGGAGGTTGCGATCAGGTTGCCGTCTTCATCGCAGAATTTCACCACGATGATCCCCGCGTCGGTTCCCGCGCAGGGGAAAAGACAATCCCACCGTTCTAGGTGGAAGGGAAAGAATGTTGCCTCGCGATTGCGGATCGGGCGCTCTCCGATGAACAGGAGGTTTACTCCCTCGCGTCCTTCGCGGCAGACTTCGTAGATTTTCGCGGTCCCCATCTCGGCGATTCCGAACTCCTCGTCGGGCTGGGTCTGGTCGAACATTCGGAAACGAGGGCCTTGGGCGCCGGGGACAAACTCGCACTGAAGTCTGACCAAGACGCTGTAGTCGCAATCCTCGATAACAATATCCCCGGTTACTTCAGGTTGTATCCGATCCGGCAACATTGCTCGGACCGGTGGAGAGGCGGGGCTTTGGTTGTCGAATTGATCCCAGGCGATGATTTTGTACCACCAGACATGATTGTCGGACTGCGGAATGGTGTCCGTAAGAAACCGTTGCTCGACCCCTGTCCCAAGGGTTCGAAGGTTTGAGGTGTCGAAGTAATCGATGTCCGCGACCAGATTTGGGGGAACCGCGCCGGGACTGCTGGCTCCATCGCAGGGGTCGGTCCCCGATGCGTCTTCGATATTGTCCGGCCACAGGTCGCCATCGGAATCGACTCCCCAGAGCTGCGCCTCCTCCTGGGTGAAGAATCGGAAGACCGTATATCTCACTGTCTCCAGGTCGACCTCTCGGAAATTGCTACGGACTTGATTCTCCCCTTGCGGAACGAAATACAATTCCAGCGGGTTGGCGTAAGAAGGCGGTGTCGCCATGGTAAAATCGGAACCGTACTCGCGCCAATAGTTTTCGGCGTTGATCTCGTCCCAAACGATTTGCACTCGTTTGATATCCGAGTCGCCGGGGTCCCAAATCTCCTCGGAACGGACTCCCCAAGGCATCGGCGGAGGAAGCGAGTCCGGTACCATCGTCAGAATGGGTCCGCTTGTTTCGGAGTATTTCCCAGTCAGATCTCTAGCGACCAAATAGTGGAAGTAAGTTTGCCCGCGTCTCAAGAAGTCATGAATAAAAGGATTGCCTTCATCGATGGCGAGGAAACTGTCGCGCCCCTCCTCGGGCGGATTCCCGGCCACCACCACCGGTTCGTCATTGACCAGGGTCAGTTCGGAAGGAATCGAATTCGTCAGCGCGAGGGTCCTCAAATCGAGCGGACCCAAGTCGGATTCCGATCGGTAGATGTCATAACCATAAGTCAGGATACGGAGAACCAGTGAAGCCGGGTCTTCCGGGATGAGCCACCTCAGGTGAATGCGACGGTCATCGACCCCACGGCTGATGGCGCCGCAATCGGCCACGCGCACCTGCTCGAAATCGGGCGGGGCGGGGAGGATCGACTCGATACCGATGTCGATCGAGGTCTTACCGAGCGGCAACGTTTCGGAAGTCCCTTCCAGCCCGGTGAGCATGTACTCGTACTGACCGGGACCGGGAAGGTTTCGGTCGATGTAACCCTGACCGATGGATCGAGCGACATTGAAATTGTATCGGGTGAGCAAGAGTTGCTCCAACGGGTTGTACATCGGATCGCCCGGAAGCAGCGAAAGTTTTCCGTGCAGATAATCGATCGCCATCGTCCCGGTCGCCTCGCCGCCGGAGTCATTGTTCGCCCACTGCACGATGTGCTCGAAACGGAAGTCCTCTCCGGGTTCCATGAAGTAACCGGTCATCGTCGGGATGTCCGCAAGCGTCCGGCTCGTCTCGGCGAGCAGCGCGAAGTCGGCTGGTGGTTGACGGCGATAAAGCCGGAACCCGGTCACCTCCGGGGGAATCGCGCGCTCCATCGGCCCCCATGCCAGGATGACCTGGTTCTGAGCCAACTCCGGGTTCATCTCCACCATCCCGGAAAAATACATCCGGTCCGCCGCCGCATGGGAGGTCACCCCGCTGAGCAGAACCACCGCCATTCCAAGAAAGAATTTATTCATCAATTTAAAATTCATATAACCTTTTCAATCACTGGTAACCTCGACCTATCCGAGTCCGTTTTAACGGACGCCTCTCTGTGTAGCCGCGGAATTGATTCCGTGGCGGGCTTGGTCAATCGCAACAATTCACATCCGGTCCAATAATGTCCCAACCGTTCTTGTACTCGGCGCCGAATGTGGCGTCGCCTGTCAGGCACCAATCGTCGTTTCGGACATGGGACACACTGATCCAGTCTTCGGGACTACAGAACCCGATACCCGCGCCGCCCCAACCTGTGCCTTGGAAGAAACCCTCGCCGCCAACGCTCGCGAAAATAGCCAGAGCTCCGCCACGGATCGAGGCGAGGCAGGCGAGTTTTCCATAGATCGAACCTCCAACGAGGCCCCCAAAATCTGGATGGAAATACCAGATTCCGATATCAGCACCCGCGCCGATGGTGAAAAAGCACCCTATGTTGTAGATGGGGATCGAGGCAGCTCCCCGGACATAGGCTCCGAGCAGAGGCGATTTTGGCCCGATGAACTCGGCGATTTGGGGATCGAGACGCTCCAAAACTCCGAAATCGCAGGTCAACCCAATATAGAATGCGATGATGTTGAGGGTGTAACTCTCGAACCTACCGGATGCGGTGGCCCCCAGATAGTTTTCAATGGCTCCTACCCCGACTTCGAGTCCCAGGTTCTTGATCGCGACCGCTTCAAAATTTACTTCGCCGCCAAGGTAGGCCCGTCCGAAAAATCCGATTGGGATGGCGTTATCGAGAGTAAACCCGAGAGCCACCTCACGCAGCTTCGTTTGCCCGCCTGAGATGTTGATCGGGACATCGTGCGAAGAGATAAGCACATCGATTCTTCCCTCTCCGTCACCGACACAGGCGCCTTTCCCGTTCTCCGCGTTCCAGGCCGTCACATCCAGCGCGGCGTTATAACTGGTCGGGTCGGGAACACTGCCATACGAAAACTCCGCTTCGATGTGGAGCCGCTCGAGTTCGTCCGTGTTTACAATCGCATACCCATCGATTCTTGCGGACAACACATCAAAATCCGTTCCGATCGCGCTGGTAACGCTGTCGAGAAGGTTGCTGACTCCCTCGGCCAGGGCTTTGATTCCTTCACCGATGAGTTGGTTGATGGCCATCGTCGCCTGAAGAACGATGTCATCGATAAACTGAGTCAGGGGCGCGATCAAATCATAAAAATTCTCGTTGAGGGCTTCAATCGGTGGGCTGTTAAGGATGGCCCCCTTGATGATGTTTTTGAGGTCTTGAACTGTTGGAGCCGGAATCGTTTCGATCGCGGTTTCGAGAATCATCGAAAGCTCGCCCGCGATGAAATCGGAGGTTTCCGTGACCGGGAGGGTGAGGAGGCTGTCCAACCCGTCGATCATCATCCCTTGGAAGGTGGCGGGAGCGCTCGCGATGAAGGCGTCGAGTTCAGTGCCGATCGCGACATCGTCGAGGTTGTCCGAAATCGTTTCGCCAAGGACATCCAAATTGTCTTGCCCGAGGTCGAGAAGATCGTTGTAGGTAGGATACTCGGCCTCGAAAGCGGGGTAGGGAACTGTGATGTTTTCGATATCGAGGAGGGTCCGTAGGGCTCCCAGCTGTTGTTTGACACTCCCGACGACATCTCCCGCGATCCCGAGACGGCTGTCGACCACCCCGATGACCGCGCCCACTTGAGCGTCAATCAACATCGATGTGTTGAGGACCAAGTCGAGTAAGTCCTTGGCCTCATCGAAGATGTCCGGCATGTCGGTGTAGGCCGCTTCCAGCAGCCCCTCCGCGACTTGGACAATCTCCTCCAGGCTCTCCACCAGATCGTCGATGGAACTTTCTACATCGTCCACAAACGAGGTGTCGACATCCGCTCCCGCCGCGCTGGCCGCCGCCTCGACCGCGCTCGCAATGAGACCGATATCGATCGAGCGAACGATGTTCAGGATGTCCTGAATCTTATCCTTCGCGCCGTCGACCTCTTGGATGATGGGATTGTTCGCGAGGTTGGTCAGCGCTCCGATCGGTCCGCCCGAGGTCAGGATGTTGTTGTTGATGTTGTTCAGGAAGGTGGTGACGTCGGAGAGACCATCACTTAATTCGTTTTGCAGGCTCGTCACTTCGTTTCGCGCGGCGTTGATCTCCCCGAAAAGAGTCATGAGCACAGTTTCTATTTGTCCCAGACGAGCGCGAAGGTTTTCAAGTTCTTGATAGATCTCGGTCTGTTGGGCGATTGAGTAGGGTATCCCCGTGGCGATGCCGACGCCGTTAAATCCGTCTTCGAGCACATTCGGAGGCACTGTCAGGAACGCGGCGTAATCGTTAAAGAGTGTTTCGAGTTCACCCCCCACTCCGACCAGTGGATTCGCTCCGCCCGAAGCTTGGTTGAGGAGGTCGTTGCCAAACGTGTCTAATACACCCGCGGTCCTTACCGAGATTTCCTGAGGGATGCGTTGAACGAGACTGACCGACTCGGAAAAATCATCGAAGGCGTTGTCGAGGACTCCGTTGTCCAGAGTCTGATCCAGAACTACACCCATCAATTTGGAAAGATCTCCACCGGTCACCGTCTTAATAAAATCCTCGGTATTGATCAGTCCGCCCAGGATGTTCTCGAGGCTGAACCCGATGTCGATCCCGAGCACGTTCTGAAGAAAATTATCGATTCCCTCCAGCGATATCAGATCGACCACGAAGTTGAGCGCCCGCGCCACATCCGCGCTGGCCCCGAACGAGAACTTCGTTTTCTCCGGGTTGATGAAATCGGGAACGCTTTCGAGTTGGATAATCGGGAAAGTCTCGTTAAACAGCGAGCGGCTCTGTTTAACTCCTAGAAACTGTGGTTTTTCCTCACCATTTGAGCGTTGGTAATTTGCCGCATAATTTAGATCAAATATCCCAGCAGAGGGCCAGGAGTATTTCGCTCGGGCGCGGGGGTCTCCTGCTTCGGATTTGTCTTCTTCATCCTCCAAGAGGTCGCGGTAGGTGGTAACATTTTCGGCGTATGTATCGGGGATCCCGCTGAAATCGGCGTCATTGGCTGTATCGTTTTTGCCGACAAAGATTTCGTAATTCTCATTGGGCAGGCTAAGGCCATCCACATCCGGGTTCTCCAACTGAAGGTGGACATTCATGTCATTAAACAGGGGAACGTCGGTCAGTCCTGTACCATTGATGAATCCATCATTGGTTCCTGGATAGGAATTCCTCTGATTAAGGTAAGCCGCCTGCATTCGGAGATCGAAGCCGGGTTCGGAACTCATCATCGGTTCGTCGTAAACCGTGTCAACATTCGCGGTCATATTCTGGTCTTTGATATGACCGTTGGCCGCATAAATCGCTTTCATCGTGAGCGTGTTGTCGATGCCGTTCACATCGTCCAGGGTCATGAGTTGCAACTCTTTGTTTTCGTTATTCACACAGGGGTCGGGGTCGTTCCCTGTGGGAACGAAGGCCATCCCATTGATCGCGATGGGAACATCCCAATAAGCCAGCACATCGTTCCCCTCGTCGGTGAGACCGTCGCCGTCGTTGTCCTCCCCATCGGGGAATCGCCAATCGTCCTCGGGCTCCGAGTCGACCTTGCCCGACCCGAGATCGCCGCTGCAAAACAGATCAAGTTCTAGGAAGGAAACGACGATATCGCAGGGTCTGGGGATCTCGATCGAACCATCCAGAAAGGTTTTCCCATCGAGTTTGTTGCAGACCTGACGGAAGGCGAACCTTCGGAAATCGATGTCGTAACCGTAAATGTTCAGCGTCCCCATAAAAGTGGTGTTGAAAACTCCAGTCACTCCACAGGGTTTGATATTGTATTTGGTGTAGTCGGTGATCTCGAAGGAGTCGTAGTTCGCGTTCCCATTGAAGCGAATGTCCTGATCGTCAACGAGCAGATTCCCTTGCCCAACACTGAGAGGGGCAAGCCCCTCCGGTCCCATTGTCAGTCCCGCATAGAAACCATTGCCGCGATTCGAATCGGCGGAGGGGCCACCCTCACGCAAAGGCGACAACGTATTTGGCCTGTTGTTTGGACCGTCATAAAGGCGGGACCCCAAAAGGATTTGGCTGACCGTCCGGTTCGACTCATCGACCGTGCCGGGGCAATAATATCCCGGCAGAGTAAAGATTCCTGGTAAGACCGAATCGTCGCGACGATAGGTGGCATTGACACCTTCGAATTTACCCCAGTCTGTCTGTTGACTGAGCATTTCAAATGGAGCGGAGAGGGCGCCATCATCCGTCCGAAATGCCGACCCGTCGACAATCTCGGCAACATAGGTCCGTCCCGCAGCCAGATCCCCACAGTTGTCGTCCGGACATCGTCGCCGCATTCGAAGTTCGAATCGGTCGATCGGAACTTCCTCTTGAATGATTTCGCTGTCCACGATCTGGACATCATCCGGGCCGAAGAACAGTCGCCCCTGTGGGTAGGAAGTGCGTGGCTGTTGCAGAAGGGCCGCTGGCGTGCCGCCAAAACCGAGTTGGGACATTTGGATGCCATCCGCGTCGATTACCCCATCCGGGTTGGAAAAATCGAATCCCATGTAATAGATGTCGTTGAGCGGAAACGCTGTTCCGTCATGCTGCGCCGCTCTCGGGTCCTGGGCGTTACAACTGGCATACCGACCGAAGTGATTGTGGAGCGCCACGACTTGTTGGATCTGAAGCGGTTCCGAGTTCGCTATCACAAACTCCGAAGTGGCGCAGGACAAAGTGAACGGGAGACCGTAAGCATGGTAGAAGTGGAACCCATCACGACGGAAAGTGTCCGCGATTTCAAGGATCTCGGTGAAGTCGCCGCCATCAGGGAAAAAAACCTCGCCAATCCCTCGCGGAGCGGGACCGATGAAAACATTGCTTTCATCTTCCAACTCGTGAATGGATACGTCTTCCGGAAGTTTCACCGAAGCCCCGCCATAGTGGGCTCCATTTTCATCCAGGGTCACACTGATCAAGCAGGCGTCCACCCCGCTCGGCGTCGGGCCGGTTAATGTTCCAATTCCAACCGGATTAATTCCCGCATGGGCCATCAGGTCCAGCGAGTAACCGTCGGCGTCGGTCGCGAAATTGTAGCAGCCGGGCGTCGGGTTGATCTCAGTCGTTCCCCAATCATGATCCCAATCCGCCACCGATCCCGCCGAGACCGCGGTGGTTCCAGCTAGACAAACTCCCATCTTCACCAGCTCGGTGAGCTGTGTGGTGATTGGACCGTAGATGAGGTCGCCGGAATAGATCGCGTAGGTGAAGGAATCGTCTGAGTTCCGGGTGTTGTTCGTTTCGTCGGTTTCCTCCAGTAGGTCGTTCGGATCGACTCGTGCCTGGACCCGGTAAGTGTCGACCGGCAATTCCAAACCGGAGAGAGGGAGGTTGGTCGAGGGGATTTGAGCATAGGAGCTCTGAACAGTTCCCACCCCCATACAGGTCGGATTGAGTGGGTCGAAGTTCCATGTGACATTGTAGGTGTCGGTCACAGAACGAATCACTTCGTTGCTGGAATTGATTAGAGAAAACTCGACCTCCACCGAGGAGGGAAGGGGGCCTGGTATGTGCAGAAAATCTGTACCATCTGACACGACGACACAGTTTTGCGAAGCGCCGACAAAACAGCTGACCTGAAGATCCTCGGCTGTTTCCAGGTCCCTTAAATGAAACTTTTTCAGGGTGGCGACGTTATCGATCTGGGGGGTGACAGTCGCGCTCGGGAAGGGGGGAATGTTGATGACGGACAGATCGAGGGCGCACACTGAGGCGGCCCAGCAGACAGGGACGAGTAAAACCACATGAAGCCAAGCGGTTTTGGGCGGTCTCATTTTTCCTCTGGATAATCCAAGCACCTATCCTTCGAGACAGGCGCGGGTCGCATAAATGGCGAGTAGGCCATCATCAAGACAAGAAGATACAGCCGATATTGGAAAGGATAAGATCCACCCGATATGACGTCAATCTTTTTTTTGGGCTACCCAAACCCCGGCTTGACAGAAAGCATGGTAATCCCCACATTTATAGGGGCTTACTGACAAAACCTAGGGAGTCGATCTGAACGAATGAACTCGGAAACCTCGAGACGCGCTTTTCTGAAGAAAGGGACCCTGTTGCTCGGTGCGAGCAGCCTCCCGCAGGGATGCGGCCGTCTTTTTGGAGTCCCCGCCAGCGAAAAACTCACTGTTGCCTTTATCGGAACGGGTCTCCAGGGGCGCAATAACATGGAAGATTTCTGTCAGACCGGATACGCCCAAGTCAAAACAGTGTGCGATGTCGACGACGGGCAAATCGCCGCCGGCCAAAGGATGCTAAAGAACTTCCAATCGAAAGAAGCGGGAGTCGAGAAGGACTATCGCAAGGTTTTAGAGGATCCGGATATCGATGCCGTGATCGTCTCCTCTCCAGACCACTGGCATGCCCTCCAGACTGTCCATGCAGTCCAAGCCGGGAAGGATGTTTATGTTGAAAAACCGCTTTCTCACAATGTGGAGGAAGCGAGGAAAATGGTTGAGTATGGAAAAAAGACGGGTCGAATCGTCCAGATGGGCACCCAACAACACAGCGGGGAGCATTACCGTGATGCGGTCCAACTTATCCGCGAGGGGGAACTCGGAGATATCGGCACAGTTCGGGCCTGGGTGACCCACCTTCGCGATCCGCTCCCCCCCAAGCCCGACTCGAATCCACCCGAGGGTGTTGATTTTGATATGTGGCTCGGTCCTGCTCCCAACCGCCCCTTCAACCCCAACAAATTTCATTATCACTGGCGCTGGTTTTGGGATACGGGCTCGGGCGAATTGGGAAACTGGGGTGTCCACCATCTAGACATCGCTTGTTGGGCGCTGGAACTTCGTGATCCGCAAGCGGTCTACAGTCATGGGGGATTCGCAGTGAAGGATGCCCGAGAGACTCCGGATTACCAGACCGCCGTTTATGAATACCCCGATCTGACGCTCACCTGGGAACATCGGGTTTGGTCCCGTAAATCCTTTGGGGATAGCCGCAGCGGGATTCTTTTTTATGGAACCAATGCATCGATGGAGCTGACCCGCGATGGTTGGCGAGTCTTCCCCAATGAGAAGGATGCGAAGGGACCATCGGCAGGGGACTCCGAGATGCGGAGAGCTCATTTCATGGATTTCGTCGATTGTGTTAAGTCGAGAGAAACACCAAACAGCTCCGTCGAAACGGCCTACTACCCAACGCTACTGTGTCACATGGGGAACATCGCTTATCGCACCAAGAAACGTCTCGAATGGGATGCCGGAGCGGGCAAATTTGTAGGAGATGAAGAAGCGAATGCTATGCTCTCGCGACCCATGCGGAGTCCCTGGAAATACGACTTGGAAACACCACGCGTGATGCAAGAGGTGTAGATTTTATAAAGATCCACTATTCATCGAGCCCAACCGAATGATTTTCTACCACCCCATAATAATCCTGTCACCGACTCCCCACATTTTTTCATTACGCAGCGAGAAATCCGGTCTGCGGACGATTCTTGCCCCAATCGGAGAGGGTGGTATCTTTGTTGAGAACACAGATGATGGTTCAGTCTGCTATGAAATTAGGCTTCAGGAGGAATACCATGGAAAAATGCACAGTCAGGGGAAAAATTACGATGCTCCGGCGGGTGGATATTGGTAGTGAGAATTTCACTGAGATTAAAGTTCATGGACCAGAGGAACGTATCTATGTGACCTATCGACCCAGTCCCGGGAACGAACCCAATCTGGATGAGGAAGTTGAAGTCACATTGTCAACCTAACGGCCGGACTCATCGCCCGGCTATTGCGGGTGTCGTCCTGCGAAAAGACATTCAACTATAATCCTCGCATGGCGTATTCCGGGATCTCTACATTCTCGGGGAGAGAAAGAATCTGGAGGATGCCTTCGGCGGCCACCTCCGCGGAAAGAAATCGGCCTTTGCTGGGTTGACGCTCCTCCGGTTCGTGGTCCCAGAATGGCGTGTCCATTCCACCCGGACAAAAGGCGGTCACTCGGATTCCATATTTACGCGCCTCGAGAGCCAGCGCCTTCGAAAATCCCATCACCCCCCACTTGGAGGCGCAGTAAGCGGTCTCTCTGGCTTTCCCCTCGCGCCCCGCTGTCGAGAGGACATTGACAATGAGACCGCTCGCGCGTGGTCGCATCCTTTGATAGATGGCCTGGGTGGTAAAGATTGTCCCCTTGAGGTTGGTGTCGATCATCTCATGGATTTCGCCGGGAGTGAGAAGTTCGAGAGCATTGTATCGTCCGAGTCCCGCGGAGTTGATTACAACCTCAATCGGACCACAACCCCTTTCAGCGTTCACCGACAACTGATAAACGGCCGCTTCATCACGGATGTCGACAGCGAATGCGAAAGCCTTTCCATTCAATTCCTTGACCTTTTCAGATACTTCTTTCAAATCCTCATCGGTTCTGGAAACCAACGCCAGGTTTGCACCGCTTCCCGCCAGGCGTAGTGCAATTTCCCGGCCCAAACCTCTACCCGCGCCAGTAATGAGGACACCCTTATCCCTTAGGTCCATTCTGATAAAACTCCCGTGGGTTGATTCACAGACCGCGCCGAGTGCGACGCATCGGGCTCATGTTTGTCGTATTGTTTCGTTTATAGGGCTTCGTGGTTTTCAGTTCGGACTCGTTGATGGCCATCTTAGCCAACGATCCATCGACTCGGACTAACAGATCTTTGGTCGCTTCGTTCAACGAATTCTCCAGTGCTCGTCTTTCGGTCACTCTTCCGAGTGGAATATCGAGGAATCGCCCGGGTTGACCCTTGCCCAAGCCGACTACGGTTTCGCTATAAATATCCTGGAAAGACACCGGATTTCTCATGACTAAGGTAACCGGGATTCTCGATGCCAGCGAGTTGGTTTCCACCTGCGCCCCCACACACGAATACTCGATGACATAATCCCACTGGTCATCCACTGTCGAGACCGCCGGGCCACTGTTAGGGAAATGTCTCTTGGTCAGAACCATCAAGTCGCCATGAAGCGAATCGCGCGGCGAAAAATCGTAATCGGTTTTAGGCCAGACGCCACTCCCCAGTGTGACACTCCCGAGTGGTGTGGGTTTCATAAAAACTCCGACCTTCGCTTGACTGGGTGAGACCGGCTGTGTGGCGGGGATCTGCGGCTGGACTGTCAATTGACGCGAACACCCAACCATGAATAGAACAAACAACCCCACCAGCATAACGCGAGTCTCAGTAATTCGACTTCGATTCTTAAACATGGTTGCTCACCCCGATCTCCACCAGCGCTAGTAAGAGACACAGTAAGAGAATCAGCGCGGTCCAATTTTGACGACCCTGTGAAAGAGACCCGATACGGGAAGCGACATCATCCAAGGAATAAAACCGGAGACCCGCCCCGACAAGTTGTGCCTGATCTTCCTGCGATAGGGACGCGAGTTGGGATTCTAGCCGCATCGATTCAAAAGTGTTCTTCGAAATAGTTCCAGGTTCGATCAGTGTTCTTTTCACGAACTGAGAGAGCATCGGGACCCAAGCCGCCGAATAGAGCAGAGAGGTGTCGCGCGGAGATAGGGGAACCCCCCAACTCGCCGCAGTCCCTTGTCCCATCGCCCTCGTTTGGAATACAGGCGTCCTCGATCCGGTTGTGTCGGCCAATTCCAGTTCGGATCTCCAACCCTCCAGTTGAACGGTCTGAAAGCCTTTCTCGGCCCACTCGGTCTTCTTCGCGGTGGGGTCAATCGAGTCGAATAGCCATTCCTCCGCTCCAGGTCGAATTTCTTTAGGACCCTCGAATAGGCTCGCGATAGTCTGTGCCGCTCCCCACCGATTCCACCATTCACTCCAGTTTTGAATTCGTATTGGTTCAGGACGGCCATCGAAGAGAAACAGGACCCCTGCTCCCGCTTGGATTCTCTGTTCCAGGAAACGACTCCAACTCTCCTCAGGAACTTCACGTTCGAGGAGGAAGATATAGGCGGAAAAGGATGCCGCATCGCCGGGTGGCGCCTGGCTGTTCAAGGTGACAGAGGAATCGAATCCGACAAGAGCCGACTGAATGATCTTTGCCCATTCCTCCGTCTCGGTCACCACAAGAATTTGAACTCCTTCCAAAAATCGCGGGATCAGGACTGCCTGATTATCGCGAAAGAGAGACTCCTTATCTTCCTCCGAGAAAGAGAGTGAAGCGGAAGCGGAAGTAATCGTCCCTTCTGTGGGAATCGTTGATTGTACAACGAACTGTCCTGCGGATGAGAGTTCGGGTTGGTAACGATCCGAAAGCGCTTGTCCCGAATTGGATCGGAGACCATATTGCACCAAGGGAGGAGGACTCGCTCCCGAACCGTTGTCTCCAAAGAACTCGACCCGGCTTGTCAGAAGCGCGGGTTCGTTCTCGAGCAGAGGCTGGTTGTTCAATGAGAGATCGGTCAGTGCCCAATTAGAAGCATCCGTTAACCCATTGGTTTGGATGAGTTCTATGAGTCTCGGATCTCCGTTATCCTCTTCGGAGATCGTCGACCAATTGGTCGCGGCTGCATCGCTCACTACCCACAATGCGGTTTGATCATCCAGGAGAACAGTTGCTTTATCGATCGCTGCATCGAGCGCTCCTTTTGCTTCGGGGCTCGGGTTTCTTTCGAGGAGGTCCACAGTTTCTTCATAACCTGTCGCCAAAAAACTATCAGGATCTCGTTGGCCTAAGAAATCCGAGGCTAACCCTACTCTCCAGTCAGCCCCGTTCTCCCAAATCAGATCTAGGACAAACTGTTGAGCCGATTGGTAAGAGGTCAATCCCGTATCCCCTTCAATAGACATTGAAAGGGTGTCATCGAGGAGCAGCACATTCTTGGGTTGGAGGACCGGACCTGCTCTTCCTTCTCTCTGTTCTCCAAGCGGACCCGCGAACGCGAGCGCGAGAAGGACAAGGATGAGAATTCGAAGGAGCATCAGAAGTTGGTCTTGGAGGTGGAACTTGACTCTCTGCTGTTCAGCCGCCTTCTTCAGAAACTGAAAGGTGGGGAGTTCCAATACTCGGACGCGTCTGCGGCGAATCAAATGAAGGAGAATCGGTATCGAAGCGAAGACCGACAAGGCCAAAAGAAAGGGTGCCAGAAAACTCATGCGCGGGCTTCTATCGCCTCCGTGGTCTTTTCATAAGGGTCTTGCCAATCTTCTAGCAATATCAACAGGGACAGTTGGTTGGCGGTCACCACAACACCCGGCAGGATAAAACAAAATGGCGGAATGAATAGGACCGCCGGGATCTCCAGGCAGAGAAGGAAGAAAGTCCGGAAAGGTTTCCAAACGGTCACTTTGATGGCTCGACCCAGCGCTGTTCGGAAGGGTCGATCCTGATGGGTTAAAAAGGAAACGAGATGAATCTGAACCAACCCTAAAAAGAGGAGCATCCAACTTGTGACCATCAGCGCCGCACCTCGCAGCAGAGGATAACCGACCAGAATCTTGGGGTAGGTGATCAGATTAAATAATAAAACCGCAATCCCAACAGCCAGAAACAAAGCCAACAGAACGGATTTCAGGGGGTATATCAATAGGTTCTTTAGGTAGTCTGTCCAATCAAAATCTTGGAAACCCAAGAGTTGGTCGACTGACTTGTGAAACGCCAACCACCCCAAACAGATTCCCCAAAGTCCGACACACAGGCTGGCAAACAGAATGAGTCCTCCCGGAAAGACCGGCATTTCCTTGTTGTCGTAATAGGCGAGAACGCCTGCGGATGGCGCAACCGCCATGGAAACGGTCAGGAAAAAGAGGCATGCGATCAAGAAGAGCGAGCCTAAATGATCCCAACTCTGTCGGATCCATTGTTTTAGAAAGTAAGAAAAAGTCATTTTCGTCCGATCTGAGTGCATGGCGCCAGTTTCATCTCATAAGCCCTTGAAAATGTCCTCCGAGAGGAGGCTTTCTTCTCGAGAGAAGGGTCGGGTCTATTCAAGATCCTCTGAACCTTTATCTTCATAACTTACGTGAAAACCGCAGCCCGGAAACCCCTTTCCCGGCTGTGGTACTCAACTTCCAACCGTATTGTCCAGTTCCTTGGGGAAAGGACTTTGGGCGCCTGATCCTAGGGTACGGTGGGAGGTGTCATGACACAAAGGGAGGCAAAAATGTCCAAAAACATTGTCATTCTTACGGGGGACGCCGCGGAAGCACTCGAAGTGTTCTACCCTCTTCATCGAATACAAGAGGAGGGTTGGAAACCCACTGTCGCCGGCCCCAACAAAAAGATGCTCCAGACCGTTGTCCATGACTTTGGCCCCGAAATGGAAACGTACACCGAAAAACTGGGTTACCGGATCGAAGCCGAGGTGGCTATCACCGAAACAAAACCCTCCGATTTCGACGGCTTGGTCATCCCTGG
>JAJDBZ010000385.1 GCA_029261095.1 Candidatus Omnitrophota bacterium
CGGACGATTGGTTACGCCAACCATCTATTCGACCGACCTTCAGGAGGCGGGATCGGTTTCTTTGCTGAGAGATATGGATTGAGTCGCTTCCAACCGGGCGATGAGGCACAGGCAACTATTCCTAAATACGCTGGATATCCAGCCATTTATAACTCGACCATCGTCCAACAGACTCTTCTCGGATTGGAGGTGGATGCATGGGGAACAATCATTATCGATCCATGCGTGCCGCATGATTGGTATGAGAAGGGGTTTGGCCAGGAGGGGTGTGGGATTTTAAAGGACCATGAACTTGGCTTCGAGTACCAGTCAGACAAGGTGGATGGATGGATTCAGGGGCCAGACGGAGTTCAATGGTTTAGGCTTCGCCTCCCGCCCCACTGGGGTGCCGCACCATGTAGAGTCTTGTGTGGTGAAGAAAAAATCCCCCACCAACGGGTGGGGGATTCTGTAGACTTTGAAATTCAACTGCGAGACAATGCACCGCGAACATTCTCTATCTTGCAAGAATGAGTCCGGCTATCGCGCCCGTTCAGGATTTCAGATTGACGCCTGTTTAATTCCCAAATGAAGTCTCGTTCTGATCTGACATCTCCATGTCTTCCGCATAAAGGAATGGGAAGAAATAGGGAGAGTTGTCAAACCCTGGAATTGGTACCGAATCATCGGGGCGCGCCGTCCCGAGCACGAAGACGCCGCCAAACTTATCGAGCGTATAGAGGGCCTCATCGGGGCATCCGCTCGAGAACTCTAGATCGGTGAAGATGGATGCCCCGTCGATATCGAGGGTGATGGATTCGTCTTCGTTGGGTGTCGAGGGATCGTCGAAGCCGGTCAGAATGAATGGCATCCCGACCGATTGAAGGGGTGTCGAGTCTGTGGTGGATACGACATTGTTGGCGAAGAATACTGGATTGGTTTCCACATTCACTGGAACAGGATGAATCCCGCCCCAGCCATCAAGGAGAATGGCGCCGCCTTGAAGGGGATGGAGTTCCAAATCGCGTGCAATATCCAGCCCGATGAAGAATGGCCAGACATACCCAATCGGATCGAGGAGACGTTCCGGGTCATTTCCGATCGATCCGGCCGACGATCCCGCCATCACCTGAGCGCCATTCGCATCGAAATGGTAGCGTCCCCCCATGCTGTCGAGCACAACATATCCTTCCGCGCGACTGTTGAGATCCTCGTCGATGACGATGAAGGACACTGCCCTCAAGGTGACTCCACCTGGATTCAGATTAGGATCGCGGTTGGGTAGAGGAATATCAGTTCCGAGAACACCGAGATCGGTTCCGGCGAGCAGCGCGGGATCGGACTCGTCTTTTGTCGATCCAGCCCTCCAGATGGTTCCGTTGTCAGCCAAGACCCAGAACCCATCCCCGTCTCTCGATACCACCAAATCGACTGCGCGGAAATTATCGCCTGCGAAATAGAATTCCTGCGGGATGTTCATGGAGGATGCCACGAGGTGTGCGGCGCCAAAAGCATCGAGGACGAACAAATCGGAAACGGTTGCGTTCAACTTGATCTGCTGACTCTCTCTCTTCTCGAGGTCGCGAGCCACATCCGATCCGAAATAGACGGGGCCCATGATCACGGGAGGGGTACCGACTCGATGCCGACCGCCCAGTGAATCGAGGACGTAATAACCGGTATCGCAGTCCTCTCCTGGATCGACTGTCTCAGTCGGTGTTGCAGTCGGGCTCAGAGTTCCCGTAGGAGTCTCGGTAGGAGTCGCTGACTCGGTGGGGGTTTGAGTCACAGTTGGGCTTGCTGTTTCCGTGGATGTTGGTGTAGCGGTTGCGGTTGCGGTTTGAGTCGGTGTCTCCGTAGGAGTGGGAGTCGGTCCATCGACTTGGAGCGCTGCGGTGGCGCTTCCCACATTGCCTGATTCATCGGTGACAGAGATGACGAGATTGGTTACACCCGTTCCCACTTGGCTTCCGGGGGCGGGACTCTGGCCGATCTGTAGATCTCCCAATTGAGTGCAGTTATCGGACACTGTCACGAGGCCCGTGTAATCCGGGACAATCGCTCCCGTTTCATCCGCCACGATCGGATCGAGAGTTGGGATCATGATGATCGGTTCGCTGTTATCGATCACCTCAACGGTGTTGGTGCAGAAACTGATGTTTCCATGGATATCCAATGCGGTCAGAGTCGCTACGTGAATCCCCGCATCTGCGCAGAGGAAAGTAGTTGGTGAGATGACCAGACTTGCGATACCGCAATTGTCGGTAGTGCCGAAATCCATGCTAGCCGCCTCGATTGTGGCGGAGCCGACCTCATCGAGAGCGATGAGGACCGGTTGGCACATGATATCGGGGGCTTCGGCGTCCTCGATCGTGACAGTGAAAGAACAGGTGTCTACTCCCGCCCGGTTTGTAGCGGTGCAGTCGACCACCATCGTGCCGACAGGGAAGGTATAAGGAGAGGCGATAGGCATTCCCCCGATCGCGTATTCGACCGTTGCCGCGGGAACACCTGGCGACAGGGCGGCAGAAAAGATCACACTCCTTGAACACACCCCGGGGTCGGTGTTCGCTGTAAAGTTATTTGGACAGCTGATCGTTGGGGAGACGCCCACAATTTCAATAGAGTAGTCTTCGACCTCGCCATCCAAAGCGATACCGGTTGGTGAGAGTCCTCCCGTTGAACTCAGCCTGAAACGTGCATAAGTCCTTCCAATCTCGGCCGCGAGTGGAATTGTGACAGGAACCGCGACAGGTCCCCCGCCGGGATGAGAGAAGGAGAAAGCCTCGCCCGTTCCGGTGGAGAATGAACCATCCTGGTTGAAATCGAAGAAGTAATCGAGTTCGCCAGGAGAACTGCTGTCAACTATGACCGAGGTGGCCGAACCGAGGAGGAAACTGCTCGGAATGGTCACACCATCTTCATCGTCGACACCGTCCAAATCATCTCCGGTCGCATCTCCGTCGGGTTGACCGTCCAGTTCAGAATCAATGATAGATCCAAGGAAGAGCGTCGGGGTTCCATCCGGGATCGCGTGGATGGCGCCGCTATTGGATATTAGCGTGGAGTAAGTCGGGTCGGGAGCATCACCCAGATCGGCGTCGAGATAATCGATTCCCACCGAGGCTTGATCGTTTGCCGCGTTTACGTCGGTCTCATTGACGGCGGTAACGGTGGCTGAATTGATGATAAAGGCCCCCGGTCCCATTGGATCGGAGGGTCCCGGTGTGACGCGTGCGACGATTTCAAGTGTCGCGGAATCCGAGTTGGCCAATGAACCCACCGTCCAAACGCCTGTTCCCGTGGAGTAACCTCCCATGGATGCGGTCGCACCGAGGAGTGTCAGTCCCGAGGGGAGAGTGTCTGTAATTTCGATTCCTGTCCCACCGCTCGGGCCATTGTTGGTTGCCACAATACTGAAAGTGACAGTCGCACCCAACACCGGTGTGGCAACATCGACTGTCTTCGCAACCCCGAGATCGGCTGCTGGAAGAATAGTGACCGGGTGGTCCTCAACCTCGCCATTCCCTGCTAAACCGTCAAAAGAGAGCCCCCCCACCGTATCGATTCGGAACCGTGAATACGAACTCCCGGGCGTAGCGGTCATCGGGACGTTGAATAGAATCGTGTTGTCACCAAGACCCACAGACAGGTCGGTAGCGATCTGTTCGCCAGCATCGCCCCAGTCACCATTGGCATTAAAATCGATCCAGGCATTGAGGACTCCTGACAATCCACTCACGACGACGGACGCGGAAGCGACTTGTCCGACCAACAACGGAGAGGTGAACAGCACGCCGTCTTCATCGTCCCCATCCATATCGACATCGTCACCGTCGGTATCCAATGTGGGTTGACCATTCGAATCCGAATCGACCAATAACCCGAGAGCCAGCGAATCGCTCAGGGCGTGACGCGCACCATTGGAGGCTCGTAGTGTGGCAAAAGTCGGATCGGGAGCATCTCCGTAATCGAGATCATGGATGGTTACTTGGTAGTCTTCGACCTCGCCATCGATTGCCGCGCCGGTGGTGGATAGTCCGGTGGCGGAAGCGACCCGGAAGCGCGCAAAGGTCATTCCTGGAGCGGCACTCAGGGGGACGCCAAAGTTGAGATTGTTCGCGCCCGACGATAAAGACCTGTCGGTAAAGACTCTTTCTCCAGCATCATCCCAATCGCCATCGGCATTAAAATCCACCCAAGCACTCAGGAAACCGGTAGCGGATGACACGACCTCTATTGGGGAAGACTCACCCAGAACAAAGTCGGTCAACACCGTTCCAGGAATCTGGAGAAATGTCACTCCATCTTCGTCATCACCCGAGGAGACATCGTCACCGTCTGCATTGGCGCTTGCGAGACCGTCGGCCTCACCATCGGCGCTGGTTCCGAGGAAGAGCGGCCCCCCCGTGATGTGACGGGCTCCATCGTTCGCCCGCAGTGTCGGGTAGGTGGGATCTGGGGCATCGCCAAAATCTTCGAGAACAATGAATGCAGTCGGATCATCCTCTCCAGCATCGTCGGCCTTCGAGTTCCCGTTAGGATCGGGGTCGGTTCCATCATCGGACAGATCCGACAACATGATCATCAGGGAATCCGTTCCAGAGACGACGACTTGATTGGAGTAGACACCGAAGCCGGAACCTTGGTCGGTCACGCTATTGACACGGACGACGACCTGGAATTGTTCCGCGACATTTGAAGCGATACTTCCGCTGTCCAAGATGTCTGTGTCGGATGACCCATTGAAACTCGGATTCTCGGTCAGATTTCTGGGCGCAGTGATTCGGGTCGGTCCACCCACGACAGCGTAGTTTCCCGCGCCGAAGACCACATCGAAGTTTTCCACAAGGCGCACGTCGCTGAGATCGACATTCCCCAAGTTTTCGACATAGTAATCAAAGGTAATCAAGGCTCCGACCACTGTGGCGGTCTTGGCGATACCAATGGCGCCATCGCTAAGAACGAAGGAAGTCACATCGTTCTCGTCAGTTTCCCGGGCGTCTCCATTCCCATTTGGATCAGGGTCGGTGCCCTCGTCGGAGAAATCGAAGACGTATTGACTACTGGGCCCATCGCCCGTCAGGAAGACTTGATTTTCATAGTGGCCGAGTCCCATCCCCTGGTCGGTGATTGTGGTGACATCAACCACAAATTGAATTTGTGCGGTGTCGGCTGTGGCGAGGGTGCTCGTGTTGACCAACATCTCGGTGTCCGCGCTTCCATCGAAACCGCCATTAAGGGTCATTGTTCCGGGATCGTCGATGAAGCTTGGACCAGTCGAGATCGAATAGTTCCCCGCTCCGAAGACGGAATCGAGATCTTCGGGAAGCGAGAGGTTACCGATCGTCACGTTGCCCAGGTTTTCGAAATATAAATCGAAGGTCACCAAGCTGCCGGATACTGAGGCGATTTTGGCGGCACCAATAAAAGTTTCTTCACCGATGACAACGGGAGTCGGATCAGCCTCGCCCGCCCCAGAAGGGTTTCCGTCACCATTGGGATCGGGGAATATTCCATTGTCCGAATCATCGTTTACCGAAGTTCCATCGGGGTGAGTCGCCATGAGGGTGTTGGACAGGAAATAGACTCCCAACCCGTTCCCTTGATCAGTCACATTGGTGACATTGACCACATACTGGAATTGAACTCGTTCTCCCGGATTCAGAGTGCCCCCAACGATGAGATTGTCAAAGACGCTGAAACCGAAGAATTGAGTGCTCAAGAGCAAAGTGCTCGGACCGCTCACCAGAGTAGGCTGAGTGGAGATAGAATAATTACCGCTTCCGAATACTGGGTTGAGCGGTTGTTCCAGAAAGAAATTCTGGGCCGCAACAGTTCCCAGGTTCTCTACAAACACATCCACCGTGACCACTGTCCCGACGACGGTGGCAGTTTGCGCGATTCCAACAATCGCCTCGCCAACAGCGAAAGAGGTGGGAGTCTCTTCTCCAGTCGGATCGCCATCGCTGCTGCTGTCGGGATCGGTGCTGAAGTCGGAAAGGTCTACTACGATGACGCCGTTCGAATCGACCGCTGAGGCGGTTGCTTGGTTTTCATAGACTCCATTTCCCAAACCGAGATCCGCGATATTGTTGACCTCGATAGCGAATTGGATTTGAGCGGTGGATCCGGAGGCAAGGGTGCTGCCGAATGAGAGAATGTCAGGGTCCGTGCTCCCATCGAATGAACCGTTCAGGACAAGGGTTCCCGGATCGACTATGAAAGCCGGTGGAGAGACGACTGTATAATTTCCCGGTCCAAAGGTGGCATCGAGATCATCGGATAATGTAACTGATGCGGCGGTCCCGGCGCCGAAGCATTCGAGGTAGAGATCGAAGGTCACCTGAGTGCCGGCGACGACCACATCTTTGGCGACTCCCACCACCGCCTCGGGGGTTACGGTAAACGGTGTGGGATCGTCTTCGCTCTGACCCAATGAATTCGGATTGTCATCGCCGCTTGGGTCCGGGTCGGTTCCGAAATCTGAGATGTCCAGGACAGTCCCTCCATCCGAGCGAGTCCCCTGGGCGAAGACCTGGTTCGTGTAAGATCCAAGCCCACTACCTTGGTTGACCACGTTCAAAAGGGTGACAGTGAACCGAATTTGTGCGGTGTCGCCCGCGTTCAGGGAGCTGCCAGATCCGATGAGTTCATCGTCACTCGAACCGTCGTCCCCCGCATTGAGGTTAATGGTTCCCGGATCATCGATCAGGGTTGGGGGAGAGGAAACAAA